>NZ_VZZR01000047.1:0-73809 GCF_009650555.1 Pseudomonas sp. EMN2 | reverse complement strand
GGACTCATAGCTCAGCTGGATAGAGTACTCGGCTACGAACCGAGCGGTCGGAGGTTCGAATCCTCCTGAGTCCGCCATACCTGAAAAGCCCGCTTATTCAAGCGGGCTTTTTCTTTTTCGGCATTCACTGATTCTGTCCGCGCACGACTAGACTCACGTTGATAGCCCGATCCCGAGCAGACCTTATTTGCATGTGATTTTTGCAAGCCTCAGGCCGTCGCACTGTTGGCTTCGAGTGTTGTCACAGCTTTATTGCGCAAACGATTGTTCTAGCCAAAATTTTAAGCGATCCGACAGCTGACACCGTGTATGATTGCGCCCGTCAGCCCCGCCGGGGCTTGTGGAATACCACCATGGACTTACCCAGTAGTTACTCGCTAACACGCTTCATGCAGCAAGATCTGATCGATTGATTCTCCCGGCGTGCTCCGCTGCTGGGGGTGGAGTTCGCCTATGACCGAAGTAGAAGTAAAGAAAGCTCAAGACAGCCTGCAGGATCGCCTTGCCCAGGTGATCGAACTGCTGCAGCGCCAGCGCGTGGTTGAGGACCTGACGCACCGTCAGGAAGGTCAACACCACGACCTCGTGGAAAACCTCGTCCACCGGCAGAACCTCGTCGAACTGCAGCGCAAGCTCGATGACCTGCACCTCGCCGACATTGCCTACATTCTCGAAGCCTTGCCGCTGGAAGACCGCCTGACGGTCTGGCAGCTGGTGCGCTCTGATCGTGATGGCGACATCCTGCTGGAAGTTTCCGACGCTGTCCGCCAGTCCCTGATCGCCGACATGGACGATCACGAACTGCTCGCCGCGGCCAAGGAAATGGACGCCGACGAACTCGCCGACCTGGCGCCGGAATTACCGCGAGACGTCGTCCATGAATTGATGGAAAGCCTCGACGCCCAGCAACGTGAGCGCGTGCGTTCGGCGCTGAGCTACGACGAGGAGCAAGTCGGTGCGCTGATGGACTTCGAGATGGTGACCATCCGCGAAGACGTCAGCCTGGAAGTGGTACTGCGCTACCTGCGTCGGCTCAAAGAGCTGCCAGGGCACACCGACAAACTGTTCGTGGTCGACTACGACGGCAAGCTCAAGGGTGTGCTGCCGATCAAGCGGCTGCTGGTCAACGACCCGGACAAGAAAGTCGCGGAGGTCATGGCCAACGACCCGGTGGTGTTCCACCCCGAGGAAGATGCCTATGACGCGGCCCTGGCATTCGAGCGTTACGACCTGGTGTCCGCGCCGGTGGTGGACAAGAACGAGCGCCTGATCGGCCGACTGACCATTGATGAAATGGTCGACCTGATCCGTGAGGAGAGCGAGAGCGAAGTGCTCAACATGGCGGGTCTGCGCGAAGAGGAAGACATCTTCGCCTCGGTCTGGCGCTCGCTGCGCAACCGTTGGGCCTGGCTGGCCATCAACCTGATTACTGCCTTCCTGGCGTCCCGGGTGATCGGTCTGTTCGAAGGCTCGATCGAGAAACTGGTGGCCCTGGCTGCGCTGATGCCTATCGTTGCCGGTATCGGTGGTAACTCGGGTAACCAGACCATCACCATGATCGTGCGCGCGATGGCACTGGACCAGGTGTCGCCGGGCAACACCAGCCGCCTCATGCGCAAGGAGTTGGCGGTTTCGCTGCTCAACGGCCTGATATGGGGTGGGGTGATCGGCGTAGTGGCATTCATGCTCTACGGCAGTTGGTCATTGGGCCTGGTGATGACGGCGGCCATGACCCTCAACTTGCTGCTGGCGGCCTTGATGGGGGTGTTGATTCCGATGACGCTGACCCGCCTGGGGCGCGATCCGGCCATGGGCTCCAGCGTAATGATCACTGCTGTGACTGACAGCGGCGGCTTCTTCATTTTCCTGGGGTTGGCAACGCTGTTCCTGCTCTGAGTAGTGGGACAGCGGCAACAAAAAAGCCAGCTTGCGCTGGCTTTTTTGTGTGTCAGTGCTTTGTATCAGGACGCGTCAGCAGCCATTTCCACATCGTGTGCGATCAGCGCAACCAGTGCGTTCTGCTGACGATGGGACAGCTGGCGGAAGCGTTGCAGCAGTTCGCGTTCGTGCAGGCTGAGCTCTGGGCTGTCCAGGCGCATGCTCAGTTCGTCGCCCAGCGCGCCTTCCTGGATAAGGCTCTGCTCCAGGCGCGCGATGATCTCGGAGTTCATGCTGCGGTGATGGTTGCGCGCTACCTCGGCAATGCGCTCACGCATTCCGTCTGGCAGGCGGACGACGAACTTGTCAGCGGTGCGGCTCGAATAAATAGCCTGTTTCAATGGGCGCATATAAATTGACCGGTTGTTCTAGTTCAGGGGAAGCGGTTCGCAAATTGGCCGCACGGTGGAAGTACGACCGCGGCGACGACAAAATGTTCAACCGTAATGTGGTTTCGGGTTTTCATCTTGCCTCATGTCGCCGATTCCTTGGCGTCAATTCTGTGACAAATAGTGGCTCCGGTACAGGCTTTTTGCCAGTACCAATTATCAGAAATGAGTACTGGTTTGAAAAGATTCACATTGACGCAGAATGCAGGCGCGTCAGACCTTTGTCGTCAAAATCTGGTAACTGGCAGCAAAGGTTAGGGAAAAACCCTAGAATGCGCAGGTTCCCACACCTTGAGCATAGTGGCTATGCAATATGACGCAAGCGGCGCACCGTCCTCAAGAGGGCGGTTGATATTCCTGATGGGACCATCGGGATCGGGCAAAGATTCCCTTATTGATGCTGCGCGCGAGCGCCTTGCCAAGCACGGTGTGGACGTTGCACGAAGGGTCATAACCCGTTCCGCCGAAGCCAAGGGGGAGAGTGCGCTGGGGGTTACGCTCGAACGTTTCGAGGGCATGCGCGCGGCGGGCGAGTTTGCCCTGTGCTGGGCGGCGAATGGCCTCTGCTATGGCATCCCTGCCCAAGTGGAGGATCGTCTCGCCGCTGGCCGTTCGGTGCTGGTGAACGGCTCGCGGGGATACCTGGACGAGGCGCGGCAACGCTACCCGGATTTGCTGGCGGTTGGCCTGACCGTTCTACCTGGCGTACTGCGCCAGCGCTTGACGGCTCGCGGTCGGGAAAGCGCCGAGGAAATCGAACAGCGTCTGGCCCGCGGCGCTCGGCTGCAGGCCTACGATCCCTCGGTGCATGTGCTGGATAACTCGGCTGCGCTCGATGTCGCCGTCGAGGCGCTGTTCGGGGTACTGCGACAGGAGGGAGTCATCGGCCAAGAGCAGGGAAATGATTGACGTGCAAAATGCCCGATAGAAACATGACAAATGCCGATGCGCTGGGTAACATGCTCGCCGTCCCTGCCGTGCAGCGCCCGTTGCCGGCCCCAGTGTCTCAGTAGCTCAATTGGATAGAGCATCCCCCTCCTAAGGGGAAGGTTGCAGGTTCAAATCCTGCCTGGGACGCCATTCACACCCTCCATTGCCAACCCACTCAACGCTGTTCGCCTGCGTGCGCTCCTGTATGGGCGATGTGCGGTCGGGTGTAACCGAGCGCAAAGTAGGCGACCAGGCCGAATATCAGCCCCCAGAAGGCGGCGCCCAGGCCCAGGAAGCTCATGCCAGAGGCAGTGACCAGGAAGGTGATCAACGCAGGCTCACGCTGCTTTTCATCGGCCATGGCACCGGTCAGCCCGGTTGCGATGGCGCCGAACAGCGCCAGGCCGGCGAGGGCGGCGATCATTTCCCGGGGTAGGGCGGCGAACACTGAGGCCAGGGTGGCGCCGAAGGTGCCCATCAGCAGATAGAAGGCGCCACAGGCAATGCCGGCGATATAGCGCTTATCGGGGTTCTCGTGGGCCTCGCGGCCTGTGCAGATGGCTGCGGTAATCGCTGCCAGGTTGACCCCATGGCAGGCGAACGGTGCCAGCAGCAGCGAGCCGATGGCGGTCACCGAGACGATCGGGCGTGCGGCGGTCTGGTAACCGGCTGTACGCAGTACGGCGATACCCGGTACCGACTGGCCTGTGAGCGACACCAGCGCCAGCGGCAGGCCAATGTTGACGATGGCATGCCAGTTCCATTGCGGCGCGGTCCAGAGCGGGACGGCCATCTCCAGCACCAGTGCGCCCGTATCGAGCTGGCCCATGCTGGTGGCGAGCCCGCAGCCAACCACCAGTACCGAGAGGATGGCGTAGCGGGGCGACAGGCGCTTGAACAGCAGGTATGCCGCGAGCATCGAAAGGACCAGCAACGGCTGCAGGCGGATGGAGCTGAACAGATCAGCGCCGAAGCGGAACAGGATGCCGGCGAGCATGGCGGCGGCAATCGCCTTGGGCAGGCGGCGCATCAGCTTGTCGAACGCGCCGCTCAGTGCGATCACGGCGATCAGCAGCGAGGCAACGATGTAGGCCCCCACGGCCTGCGCCAGCGACACGGTCGGCAGCATCGACACCAGCAGCGCCGCGCCAGGTGTTGACCACGCGGTGATCACCGGCACTCGCAGTTTCCAGCTCAGCAGCAAGCCGGTCAGGCCACTGCCGATGGAGATCGCCCAGATCCACGAGGCGGTTGCCTCGTTGCTGAGCTGGGCCTGATGGGCAGCCTGGAACACGATGATCAACGGGCCGGCGTAGGAAATGATCACTGCGATCAGGCCGGCGACCAGCGCCGAAAGCGAGAAGTCTTGTCTGAGTCTGTCCATGACGAATTGCCGATTCCCTGTAGCAAGGCGATTGAGGAGGGCTGGATTGAATCCCGTTACACGCCCGCTGTCGAGTGCTGCGAGGGCAGCCTGCCCTGCCGCGAGAGGCGTGGCCCAAGGCAGGGCCACGCGCCTGGCTTAGAGCTCGATATCCGTGAGCTCGTCGCTTTGCTGCACGCCCTGCTCCTGCTGGCCGAGCTTGGCCAAGGCCTTCGCCTCGACATCATCCTGCATTCGCTGAGCGATCTGCTCATCGATCATCGCTTTCTTCTCCGGTGGCAACGCGTCGTACTCCTCCTCGGTCAGGCCTAGCTCCTGGAGGTATTTCTCCTTGATCTTTTCCGCCGGCGACTTCTCCACGTAGTCGCGGAACTCCTGTCGTACATCGCTGAGCTGCGGCTTGTCGACGCTGCCCTGCTGGCGTGCGGCAACATCTGGGTTCTGCAGCATGATCATGAGCTTGGCAAAGGCCTCCTTGCGATTGTCTTCGCTGTTCTGCTGCGAGGTGCTGCCCTGGCTGTTGTGCTGTGCGGTGGTGCCGCTGGCGGCGGCGATCGGCTGGAACTGCAGCGCCGGTGCCAGCGCCTGTTCGTTGCCGATGCGACTGGATGGCTGCACCGCGGGCTGCCAAGGCATCCCGCTGATTGAAGTGAGCATGTCTCCTCCTTGAATGGGTCAATAAGCGCGATCGAAGGGGCAAAAGCTGTGCCAGCGCGCAAACTCGTCGGAATAGCCCGCCGGGGCTATTCCGGCAACGCTGTACTGGGCATATGCTTGCCCCCCAGAGGAACAGGATTGCCGACTGCGGCAATCACGATGAACATCCGCAGCACCGTGATCGGGGCGCAGTAGCCGGATACCAGGGAGAGCGTCCATGAGTCAGCCACCAACGCCGGTACCGACCGGCTTCAGCGAGCAGCAACTGCACACTTTGTTCGACCTGATCAGCGACGGCATCTGGGACTGGGATGCCAACACCGGCTACGTCTACCGCAACCCGGGCTGGTACGCGATGCTGGGTTATGCCAGCCATTCGATGGCCAATTCGGTCCTGACCTGGGAGAGCGTGATCCACCCGGAAGACTTCCCCCGGGTGATGGCCCACTTCGAGGCCTACATCAATCAGCGCAACGAGCGCTACCGTATCGAGTACCGCTGCCGCTGCCAGGACGGCAGCTACCTGTGGGTCGAGGACAGCGGCCATATCATCGCCCGCAACGAGGATGGCTCGGTGGCACGCATGCTAGGTGCCCATCGCAACATCGATGCCGGCAAGCGGCTGGTCGCCGAGCTGGAGCAGCGCAATCAGTCGCTGGAGTGCCAGGTGGCCGAGCGTACCCGCGAGCTGTCCTGGGTCAACCAGCAGTTGCAGCGTCAGCTCGACGAAAACCGTGATCTGGCCGAGCGTGATCCGTTGACCCGCACCGCCAATCGCTATCGCCTTGAAAAGACCCTCGAGCAGGAATGCGAGCGCGCCCGTCGCTATCGCCAGCCTCTGGCGCTCATCGCCATGGACCTGGATGACTTCAAGCCGATCAATGACCTGCACGGTCACGCCCGTGGCGATGCTGCGCTGGTCGAGGTGACCGAGAGCATACGCGAGTGCCTGCGTGCCCAGGACCTGCTGGCACGTTGGGGCGGGGATGAGTTCGTGGTGGTCCTGCCGCAGACGGCCTTGGAGGAAGCACGTGAAGCCGCGCGCAGGATACGCCAGGCCGTAGCGTCCATGGCGCCGGTGGGCGATTGCCAGCTGACCATGAGCTACGGCGTGGTGCAATGGCAGGACGGGGAGGATCAACGCGCCTTGCTGGCCCGGGCTGACAAGGCGCTGTACCGGGCCAAGGCGGCCGGCAAGAACGCCATCGTCGAATAAAAAAATGCCCGCAGCGCCTGGTAACGCTGCGGGCCAAATCGGCTATTGCCGCTTCAGTGTTTGAGGCTAGATATGCAGTGCGTGGCCAAGGGCACGCAGCGCCGCTTCCTGCACGGCTTCACCCAGCGTCGGGTGGGCGTGGATGGTGCCGGCGATATCTTCCAGTCGGGCGCCCATCTCCAGTGACTGGGCAAAGGCGGTGGACAGCTCGGACACCGCCACCCCCACCGCTTGCCAGCCGAGGATCAGGTGATTGTCGCGGCGCGCTACCACCCGCACGAAGCCGCTCTTCGACTCCAGGCTCATGGCCCGACCGTTGGCGGCAAACGGGAATTGCGCGACGATGCAGTCCACGCCCTGTTGGCTGGCCTGTTCCGGCGTAGTGCCGGCCACCACCACTTCCGGGTCGGTGAAGCACACCGCGGCGATTGCGCTGGGCTCGAAGCGCCGCGCCTTGCCGGCGATGATTTCCGCCACCATCTCGCCCTGGGCCATGGCCCGGTGCGCCAGCATCGGCTCGCCGGCCACGTCACCGATGGCCCAGACGTTGCGCATGCTGGTCTGGCAGCGCTCGTCGATGGCGATGGCCGCACCGTTCATCTTCAGGTCCAGGCTTTCCAGGCCAAAGCCCTGGGTGCGCGGGCGACGACCCACGGCCACCAATACCTGATCGGCCTCCAGGCGCAGCTGCGCGCCCTGGCCATCACGCGCCAGCAGGCAGCCGTCGGTATAGCCCTCGACGCTATGGCCCAGGTGCAGTGCGATGCCCAGTTTCTTGAGCGATTCAGCTACCGGTGCAGTGAGCTCGGCGTCGTAGGTGGGCAGGATGCGCTCGCGGGCCTCCACCACGCTCACCTTGGCGCCCAGCTTGCGATAGGCGATGCCCAGCTCCAGGCCGATATAGCCACCGCCGACCACCACCAGGTGCTGCGGCAGGGCCTTGGGCGCAAGGGCTTCGGTGGACGAGATGATCGGCCCGCCGATCGGCAGCATCGGCAGTTCCACGCTGCTCGAGCCGGTGGCCAGCAACAGGTGCTCGCACTGGATGCGTTGGCCGTCCACCTCGACGCTCTTGCCATCGAGGATCTTCGCCCAGCCGTGGATCACTTTCACGCCGTGTTTTTTCAGCAGGGCGGCGACGCCGCTGGTGAGGCGGTCGACGATGCCGTCCTTCCACTCGAGGCTGCGGCCGATGTCCAGGCGCGGCGAAGAGACGCTGATGCCCAGTGCCGACGGTTCGGTGTAGCGACTGGTCTGGTGGAACTGCTCGGCCACATGGATCAGCGCCTTGGACGGGATGCAGCCGATGTTCAGGCAGGTGCCGCCCAGCGCCTGGCCTTCCACCAGCACGGTGGGGATGCCCAGTTGCCCGGCGCGGATGGCGGCCACATAGCCGCCAGGGCCGCCACCGATGATCAGCAGGGTGGTGTCGATGATCGGTTGCATGGTCACTCCACGAACAGGCAGGCAGGTTGTTCCAGCAGGCCGCGCACGGCCTGGATGAACAGTGCGGCATCCATGCCGTCGACCACGCGATGGTCGAACGAGCTGGACAGGTTCATCATCTTGCGCACGACGATCTGGCCATCGATCACCACCGGCCGTTCGACCATGCGGTTGACGCCGACGATCGCCACTTCCGGGGTGTTGACCACCGGCGTGCTGACGATGCCGCCCAGCGCACCAAGGCTGGTCAGGGTAATGGTCGAGCCGGACAGCTCTTCACGGGTGGCTTTGTTGTTGCGTGCGGCATGGGCCACGCGGGCGATCTCGCTGGCGTTGCTCCACAGGCTGCCGGCTTCGGCGTGGCGCAGCACCGGCACCATCAGGCCGTTGTCGCCCTGGGTGGCGATGCCCACATGCACCGCGCCGTGGCGGGTGATGACCTGGGCCTCGTCGTCGTAGGTGGCGTTGATCTGCGGGAAGTCGCGCAGGGCGACGACCATGGCGCGCACCAGGAACGGCAGCAGCGTCAGCTTGCCACGGCTGTCGCCGTGCTTGGCATTGAGTTGCTGGCGCAGGGCTTCGAGCGCCGTGACGTCGATTTCCTCGACATAGCTGAAGTGGGCGACGCGACGCTTGGCGTCCTGCATGCGCTGGGCGATCTTGCGGCGCAGGCCGATCACCGGCACCTGTTCGCTGTCGGTGCGCTTGCCGTAACCGCCCGGCGCCTGCCCGCTGTTGCTCTGCGGTTTGCTGATGAAGGCGTCGAGGTCCTCATGCAGGATACGCCCGGCAGGGCCGCTGCCATGCACGTAACGCAGCTCGATACCGGCATCCAGCGCGCGTTTGCGCACGGCAGGCGAGGCCAGTGGCTTCTCGTGTGCTTCGCGCGGCACGATCGGTGCCGCGGTGTGGCTCGCTGCAAACTGTGGCGCAGCTTCGACGCGTGGTTCGGGCTTGGCTTCGGCCTTCACTGGCGCGGCAGGTGCGTCAACTGGTTTGCTCTGTGGCGTATCGACATGGTTGCCGCTGCCTTCGACTTCGATGCGGATCAGCTCGCTGCCGACCGCCATCACTTCACCCGGCTGGCCGCCCAGGGCCAGCACCTTGCCGCTGACCGGCGAAGGGATTTCCACGGTGGCCTTGTCGGTCATGACATCGGCCACTACCTGGTCCTCGGCGATCATGTCGCCGACCTTGACGAACCACTCGACCAACTCGACCTGCGCGATGCCTTCACCGATATCCGGCATCTTGATGACGTGCGTGCCCATTCAGACCTCCATGACCCGTTTCAATGCCGCGCCTACCCGCGAAGGCCCTGGGAAGTAGGCCCATTCCTGTGCGTGGGGGTAGGGGGTGTCCCAACCGGTGACGCGCTCGATCGGCGCTTCGAGGTGATGGAAGCAGTGCTCCTGGACCAGCGATACCAGTTCGGCGCCGAAGCCGCAGGTGCGGGTGGCTTCGTGCACGACCACGCAGCGGCCGGTCTTCTTCACCGACTCGACGATGGTCTCCAGGTCTAGCGGCCACAGGCTGCGCAGGTCGATGACTTCGGCGTCGACGCCGGTTTCTTCAGCGGCCACTTGCGACACGTACACGGTGGTGCCGTAGGTCAGCACGGTGACGTCGTTGCCCGGGCGGGTGATCGCCGCCTTGTCCAGCGGCACGGTGTAATAGCCGTCCGGCACACTGCTGTGCGGGTGCTTGGCCCAGGGGGTAACCGGGCGGTCGTGGTGGCCGTCGAACGGGCCGTTGTACAGGCGCTTGGGCTCGAGGAAGATCACCGGGTCATCGCACTCGATCGAGGCGATCAGCAGGCCCTTGGCGTCATAAGGGTTGGACGGCATGACGGTGCGCAGGCCGCACACCTGGGTGAACATCGCTTCCGGGCTCTGGCTGTGGGTCTGGCCGCCATAGATGCCGCCGCCGCAGGGCATGCGCAGGGTCAGCGGCGAAATGAACTCGCCGGCCGAGCGATAGCGCAGGCGCGCCATCTCCGAGACGATCTGGTCGGAGGCCGGGTAGAAGTAGTCGGCGAACTGGATCTCGACCACCGGGCGCAGGCCATAGGCGCCCATGCCCACGGCGGTGCCGACGATGCCGCTTTCGGAGATCGGCGCATCGAACACCCGCGACTTGCCGTACTTGGTCTGCAGGCCTTCGGTGCAGCGGAACACGCCGCCGAAGTAGCCAACGTCCTGGCCGTAGACCACCACGTTGTCGTCGCGCTCGAGCATGACATCCATGGCCGAGCGCAGGGCCTGGATCATGGTCATGGTGGTGGTGGACATGGCGTTTTCCAGGTCAATGCTGTTGTTGTGATCGTTCATCTCAGACCCCCAGTTCCTGGCGCTGACGGCGCAGGTGGTCGGGCATTTCCTTGTACACGTCTTCGAACATCGAGGCCGCGCTGGGGATATGGCCATTGCTCAGGGTGCCGAACTGCTCGGCGTCCTTCTGCGCCTTGATCACCTCGGCCTCCAGCTCCGCGCTGACTGCCTGGTGCTCCTCTTCGGACCAGTGCCCGGCCTTGATCAGGTGCTGCTTGAGGCGGGCGATCGGGTCGCCCAGCGGGAAGTGGCTCCAATCGTCCGCAGGGCGGTACTTGGACGGGTCGTCCGAGGTGGAGTGCGGGCCAGCGCGGTAAGTGACCCACTCGATCAGCGTCGGGCCCAGGCCGCGGCGGGCGCGTTCGGCGGCCCAGCGCGAGGCCGCGTAGACGGCGATGAAGTCGTTGCCGTCGACCCGCAGCGAAGCGATGCCGCAACCGACGCCACGGCCGGCGAAGGTGGTCGACTCGCCACCGGCGATGGCCTGGAAGGTCGAGATCGCCCACTGGTTGTTGACCACGTTCAGGATGACCGGGGCGCGGTACACATGGGCGAAGGTCAGCGCGGTGTGGAAGTCGGACTCGGCGGTGGCGCCGTCGCCGATCCAGGCCGAGGCGATCTTGGTATCGCCCTTGATCGCCGAGGCCATGGCCCAGCCGACTGCCTGGACGAACTGGGTGGCGAGGTTGCCGCTGATGGTGAAGAAGCCGGCCTCGCGCACCGAGTACATGATCGGCAGCTGGCGGCCCTTGAGCGGGTCACGGGTGTTGGACAGCAGTTGGCAGATCATCTCCACCAGCGACACGTCGCGGGCCATCAGGATGCTCTGCTGGCGGTAGGTGGGGAAGCACATGTCGGTGCGGTTCAGGGCCAGCGCCTGGCCGCTGCCGATGGCTTCCTCGCCCAGGCTCTGCATGTAGAAGGACATCTTCTTCTGGCGCTGGGCCACGACCATGCGGCTGTCGAAGATGCGCGTCTTGAGCATGGCGCGCATGCCTTGGCGCAGCACCTGCGCGTCGATGCCCTCGGCCCATGGGCCTACGGCGTCGCCGTGTTCGTTGAGCACGCGCACCAGGCTGCCGGAAAGGTCGGCAGTGTCGGCAGGTTCTACATCGATGGGCGGTTTACGGACTTGACCCGCGTCGTTCAGGCGCAGGTAGGAGAAATCGGTCTGGCAGCCTGGCCGGCCTGTAGGCTCGGGCACATGCAGACGCAGGGGGGCGTACTCGTTCATGCTTTTTACGCTCGCTCGGCTGTTGTTTTTGTGAGCTTTGAAGCGGTCGCCGCTGCCTGCCGGCTTGTGACTGGCAGGTCAGCGTCTGTTACATCATAGGGGGACGGCAGGAGAATTTTTCTCTCAAGTTCATTGCCTTTGTCCGACGCTGGAGATAAACATTCCGCACAAACACAAAAACCAGGTGAATTTGTCTCATGCGCAAACTGGATCGCACGGATATCGGCATTCTCAACAGCCTTCAGGAAAACGCGCGGATCACCAACGCGGAGCTTGCGCGTTCGGTCAATCTGTCGCCCACCCCCTGTTTCAACCGGGTCAAGGCCATGGAGGAGTTGGGGGTGATCCGCCAGCAAGTGACGCTACTGTCGCCCGAGGCGCTGGGGCTGGACGTCAACGTGTTCATTCACGTCAGCCTGGAGAAGCAGGTGGAGCAGTCGCTGCACCGTTTCGAAGAAGAGATCGCCGAGCGCCCCGAGGTGATGGAGTGCTACCTGATGACCGGCGACCCGGATTATCTGCTGCGGGTGCTGCTGCCCAGCATCCAGGCGCTGGAGCGTTTTCTCGATTACCTGACTCGCTTGCCGGGGGTGGCCAACATCCGTTCCAGCTTCGCCCTCAAACAGGTGCGCTACAAGACAGCGTTGCCGTTGCCGGCCAATGGCATGACCTTGCGTGAGCACTAGGCGAGCACTGTCCAGCTGCTTGAAGTTTCGAACAGCCCAAGCCAATGTTGCGCCCGGCGCCATTCCCGGCACGCCAACACCCCAAGAAGGACAGCGTCATGACGACCGAAGGCCCGTGCAACCTGGCAGAGCACCTGAAGGGCATCGACGAGATCGAGTGCGTTACCCCAGATTTCAACGGCGTGGCTCGCGGCAAGGTCATGACCGCCGAAGGCTTCCTTGAAGGCCGGCGCCTGCAGATGGCGCGCGGAGTACTGCTGCAATGCATCATGGGTGGCTACCCGGCGGCGAAATACTATGGCAGCGACGACAGCGACCTGGCGCTGGTGGCCGACCCTGCGCAGATCCACCGCCTGCCCTGGAGCGACGAGCCTCGCGCCCTGGCCATCTGCGATGCGGTCGAACTCGACGGCGCACCGTCGCAATTGTCCAGCCGTGGCCAGCTCAAGGCGGTGATCGCCCGTTACGCCGAGCACGGCCTGGCGCCGGTGGTGGCGACCGAGCTCGAATTCTTCGTGTTTGCCCCCAACAGCGACCCGCAGCAGCCGTTCCAGCCGCCGCTGGGCAAGGATGGCCGCCGGGAGATGGGCCATTCGGCATTCAGTGTCAGTTCCAACAATGGCCTGCGGCCGTTCTTCAGCGAAGTGTACCGGTGCATGGCAGCGCTGGGCCTGCCGCGCGACACCTTCATGCACGAGATGGGCGTCAGCCAGTTCGAGATCAACCTGCTGCATGGCGACCCGCTGCTGCTGGCCGACCAGACCTTCCTGTTCAAGCACCTGCTCAAGGAAGTGGCGCTGCGTCATGGCCTGACCGTGGTGTGCATGGCCAAGCCGCTGGCGCATACGCCCGGCAGTTCGATGCACATTCACCAGAGCCTGGTGGACATCGCCAGTGGGCGAAACGTGTTCAGCGACGAGCAGGGCAGGGCGACCGACACCTTCCATCATTTCATTGGCGGCCTGCAGGCCTGCCTGGCCGACTTCACCGCGCTGTTCGCGCCCAACGTCAATTCGTACCAGCGCTTGTGCCACCCCTACGCTTCGCCGAACAACGCCTGCTGGTCGCACGACAATCGCGCCGCTGGCCTGCGCATTCCGGCCAGCTCGCCAGTGGCGCGGCGGGTGGAGAATCGCTTGCCCGGCGCCGACGCCAACCCCTATCTGGCAATTGCCGCCAGCCTTGCCGCGGGCCTGCATGGCATCGAGCAGCAAATTGCTCCCACGCCCGCTATCCAGGGCGAATTCGAAGTGCCCGAGCACCTGAGCCTGCCCTGCACCCTGCATGCGGCGCTGCAGCGCCTGAAGCACAGTGCGCTGGCCCATGAGCTGTTCGGCAACGAGTTCATCGAAGGCTATATCGCCACCAAGACCCTCGAACTGAGCGACTACCTCGACGAGATCACGCCCTGGGAGCGGCGAGTACTGGCGGCGCAGGCCTGAGCGCGACGCAAGCTGTAACGGGCCCGCCGTTGGCGATCTTTTTCGCCTGCGGGGGCCTGCGTCGCGGCGCATTTGCTTTTATGCTTGCCTGCAACCCACCGCCACCTGCGCCAGGAGCCCACGGGACGTATGCGAAATATCTGGAAGCCGTTTCAGTCGCTGTACTTCGCTGCCTTGATGATGCTGATCGGCTCGGGCCTGCTCAGTACCTACCTGGCCTTGCGCCTCGCCGCCGATCACGTCGACAGCCTGTGGATCGGTGCGCTGATGGCGGCCAACTATTTCGGCCTGGCGGTGGGCGGCAAGGTCGGCCACCGGCTGATCGGTCGGGTCGGGCATATTCGCGCCTATGCCACCTGTGCCGGTATCGTCTGCGCGGCGGTGCTCGGGCATGGCCTGACAAGCTGGCTGCCGGCCTGGATCGGGCTGCGGATGATCGTCGGCCTGGGGATGATGTGCCAGTACATGGTCATCGAAAGCTGGCTCAACGAGCAGGCTGATGCCAAGCACCGTGGCGCGGTGTTCAGCGGCTACATGATCGCTTCTTATCTGGGGCTGGTGCTGGGCCAGCTGATTCTCGTGGTGCACCCACAGCTGGGGCCGGAGCTGCTGATGCTGGTAGCCATGTGCTTCGCCCTGTGCCTGGTGCCCGTGGCCATGACCCGGCGCATCCACCCCGCACCCCTGCGCCCGGCACCGATGGAGCCGAAGTTCTTCATCAAGCGGGTGCCGCAATCGCTCTCCACGGTGCTGGGTTCGGGGCTGATCGTCGGTTCGTTCTATGGTCTGGCACCGCTGTATGCCACCAGCCAGGGCATGTCCACCGAGCAGATCGGCCTGTTCATGGGTAGCTGCATCCTGGCTGGGCTGGTGGTGCAATGGCCGCTGGGCTGGCTGTCCGACCGCTATGACCGCGCGGTGCTGATCCGCAGCGTGGCAATCGGCCTGGCGCTGGCCTCGGCGCCTCTGGCGATCCTGCCGGGTGTGCCGCTGGAGCTGTTGTTCGGTATCGGCTTCTTGATCTCGCTGCTGCAGTTCTGTTTGTATCCGCTGGCCGTGGCGTTTTCCAACGACCATGTGGAAAGCGAACGGCGGGTATCGCTGACCGCCATGTTGCTGGTGACCTATGGGGTGGGTGCCTGTATCGGGCCGTTGGCGGCCGGGGTGCTGATGAAGCTGCTGGGCCCGCAGATGCTGTACGCGTTCTTCGTGTTCTTTGCGCTGGTGCTGGTCTGGCGTATCCGGCCCAAGGCGGTTACCGGGCTGCACCAGGTCCAGGATGCGCCGCTGGGGCACGTGGCCATGCCGGCGGCCGGTTCGCCACTGTCGGCGGCACTTGACCCGCGGGTCGATGAGCAGACCGTGCAGGAGGTTATGCAGACGCCGGTAGCGGCAGAAGATACCGAAGCGGATGAGAAGGGTGTTGAGCCGTCCGTGCAGCCTGGCGCCGAGGTCGACAAGTCGGTCACTTAGGTTGCGGCGGCCGACCCGCTCTTCGGTCGGCGCGCAGCGCTGCAAACAAAAACGCCACCCTATGGGTGGCGTTTTTGTTTGGCTGTGAATCAGTAGTCGTCTTTGTCGAAGCGTCGTGCTTCGCGCTGCAACTGATAAACGAAGCTCTCGATCTTGCGCTGCGCCTGGCCGTTGAGGTTATGGAAGCGTACGCCGGCGAAGGTGGTGTTGATGCGCTCTTCGAAGTGCAGGTGGCGCAGTTCGACCATGGTGTCGGTCAGGCCCAGGGGGTTGGCGGCCTTGAAGCGTTCGTACACCTGGCCGAGTTGCAGGCGCTCCTCGACGTTGCCTTCGAAGCGCAATTTGCAGCCGGTGGCCGAGATGTCGAGCAGCTTGCCGCGCAGTGCGCCATTGCCTTTCAAGTGGGTGCCGTCGAGGACGATGTCGACCAGCTGCGACAGCTTGAGCGCAGCGCGGAAGGCGCTGCGGCGCTGATGGTAAGTGACTTCGGTGGGCAGTGGGCCACGGTAGCAGCGGTGGCCATCGATCTCGGTGATGGTCAGCGGTGTGTCGCACTCCCAGGCGATGCGTACGCCGTCATGGAAGCCTTCGACACGGAACGCTTCGCCGTTCTCGATGTATTTCTCCCCATCGCGAGGGATCATTTCGTCCAGGGCCAGAACGCCGTTGTCGCGGTCGATGTGCACCACATAGCTCTGGAACCGCTGGCTGCGCTCATGGAAGCTGATGATCAGCGGGTCGTGGCTCTCCAGCAGCTGGCGCAGGTTGGCCGCGATTTCCAAAGGGGTAGTGAGCACCTTTGGTGGCTGGGGGGCATCGGTTTCATTGAACACGGGTTCTAAATCTCCAGGCAAAAACGACACACGCAAGTTACGGCATTTTGCCAGTATGCTCCGTGCCTTGAACAGGGAAAATCACACTTGGCTGAGCGCCCGGGGCTTGGCCATCGGCGAGGTGGTGCCACGGCTGTCGTACAGCGAAGGAGAATCGCCACCCATGAGGATGCTGACCTGGTTGGCCGTGGCACGCTGCTGTATCTGGATGACCTGGCCATTGGTCTCGTTGGCCTTCTGGCAGGCGTCCATCAATGCGCTGAGCGCATCGAGCCGTTGCAGCAGGGCCTCGCCATTGGGCGACTGTGCGGCCAAGGCTTGTACGCCTGCACGATCGGTGCTCAGACCGATGTCGTGCAGCAACTGGCTGCGTCGGCGACCCTGCTGCTCGAGCAAGATGATCAACGACTGCTTGCGGGCCAGGATCTGTTCCAGCAGCGGCATGTCCCGCCCGTGCAGGGCGATCGTCTCGCTCTGGAGCAGGTCGAGCAATTCCTGCGTTGGCGCGATGTCGTTTTCGATCAGTTGCAGCAGAGTGATGTCGTGCATGGCTAACTCTTGGCGTGTTGCGTCCTTGAAGTCAGCGCGCCTGGAGGTTAGCGCTGGGCTTCGAAATCAAGCAGTTTACTGGCGACGCGGTCGGCGTCCACCTTGTAGCTGCCGTCCGCGATCGCTTGTTTCAACTCGGCCACACGGGCGCTGTTGACGATCGGCTGGTCGCGCAGACTGTCGCTGATCTTCTGCAGCTGCTGGGCTTCTGGGCTGAAGTGTACCGCTTCACCACTGGCATTGGCGCTGGGCGCTACGCTGCTGGCGTCGGCTTTGTCGACGTTGCCAGGCGCGGCATTGCCGCGAACGCCACCCGTGCTGGGCGGAGAATTATTCACACGACTGAAGTCGATGACCATGATCAAAACCTCTGGGTATTTGTACGCATACCCTGTTTTCGGCCAACCCGAAAAAAACTTTAGGCAGGAATGCAGTGCTGTCTGGCAGCACGCTTGCGCAACCCGATTCCGACACAGTTTAGGGGGAGCGGTTCCCTGCCGCCAGCCTTCTGTCGTGATCCGGCGGTGAATATTGCTACATGGCCACCTCGACCTGCCCAGGCCCTGTGACCCGCGCTTTCACCACGCGCTTGGAGTTCAGGTTGCGTACCCGGATCTGTTCCTGCAGGCCGCCTTTGCTCAGGGCTTCGCCTGGCATGCGCACGCTGAGGGTGCCGCTGCGCGCGACAATCACCACGTGATCGCCTTTGCGCACCAGCTCCGCCTGCTCCAGGTGTTGCTGGGTCAACACCTGGTCAATCACGGTGGGGCGCAGCAGCTTCATGCCCACTGCCTGGTCCATTTGCGTCAGATAGCCTGGGCCCAGCGTGCCGACATCGCGTTCGCGCAGGGCAATATCGCCTTCGCCGACCACGCTTTCGCGCTTGAGCGGCCGCGTCATCACCACCACGTCGCGCAGCAGCCGTACCTGGGCGGGCACGAAAATGGTCCACGGGGCCGTGCCATCGCAGCGCACCTTTACCGTGACTCGGCCCAGCGGGGTCGGGCTTTCCAGTGAAGCGTCAAGTTGCTGGCTGCACAGCGGCATGCGCAGGCGCGGGTCGAGCCTGTTGACCTGGATCTCGTAGCGGCCGCTGGTCTGGGTGGTCGCCAGATAATCTTCCACGGTGAACTCAAGAAACCCTTGGGTGACACCGATAAGCTGTTCAGGCAAGGTAAAAGCATCCGCCAGCGTGCGAACACCGGGTGCCATGAGGCACAGGGTGGCCAGCGAGCCGGTCAGCAGGCGCGTCAGTCGTCGGGAAAATGTCGTTTTCGTGTACATGGCGCTCAAAAAAGCAAAGCCCGTGCCGATTTGGTATTCAGGCAATCGTTGGAGGGGTCCGGCATGGCTGGAGTGATGGATTCGGTCAACCAGCGCACGCAGCTGGTGGGGCAGAATCGCCTGGAGCTGTTGTTGTTTCGCCTCAATGGCGACCAGCTCTACGGCATCAATGTATTCAAGGTCCGGGAGGTGTTGCAGTGTCCGGATCTGACGGTGCTGCCCAAGTCGCATTCGGTAGTGCGTGGGGTGGCCAACATTCGCGGGGCGACCATCCCGATCCTGGACCTGTCGATGGCGACGGGCTTGCCGGGGTTGAAGGAAGATACGCGTAACAGCTTTGTGATCATCACCGAGTACAACACCAAGACCCAGGGCTTTTTGGTGCACTCGGTCGAGCGCATCGTCAACATGAACTGGGAAGAGATCCATCCACCACCCAAGGGGACCGGGCGCGATCACTACCTGACCGCGGTCACCCGGGTCGACAATCGCATGGTCGAGATCATCGACGTGGAAAAGGTGCTGGCGGAAGTGGCTCCGTCGTCCGAGTCGGTGTCCGAGGGCGTGATCGATGCCGAGGTGCAGGACAAGGCCGTGCTGCTGCGGGTGCTGACCGTCGATGATTCGTCGGTGGCGCGCAAGCAGGTCAGCCGCTGCCTGCAGACTGTCGGTGTCGAGGTGGTTGCGCTCAACGATGGTCGTCAGGCGCTGGATTACCTGCGCAAGCTGGTCGATGAGGGCAAGCGGCCGGAGGAGGAATTCCTCATGATGATCTCGGATATCGAGATGCCGGAAATGGACGGCTACACCCTGACGGCCGAGATTCGCAGCGATCCGCGCATGCAAAAGCTGCACATCGTCCTGCATACTTCGCTGTCCGGGGTCTTCAACCAGGCCATGGTCAAGAAGGTCGGGGCCGATGATTTCCTGGCCAAGTTCAAGCCGGACGACCTTGCCCAGCGGGTAGTCGACCGGATCAAGGCGACGCATTGAAACGGCCGGGGCCAGTCCCCGGCGCTAGCGATTTAGAAAGAGGCGGCAGCATTGTCTACGGGTAATTTGGATTTCGAACAGTTCCGGGTCTTCCTGGAGAAAGCCTGTGGCATCCTGCTGGGCGAGAATAAGCAGTACCTGGTCTCCAGCCGTCTCAACAAGTTGATGGAGCAGCAGGGCATCAAGTCGTTGGGTGAGCTGGTGCAGCGCATCCAGTCGCAACCGCGGGGTGGTTTGCGCGAGCAGGTGGTCGATGCCATGACCACCAACGAAACCCTGTGGTTTCGCGATACCTACCCCTTCGAGGTGCTCAAGAACAAGGTCATCCCCGAGTTCATCAAGGGTAACCCTGGCCAGCGCCTGCGTATCTGGTCGGCGGCCTGCTCGTCGGGGCAGGAGCCGTACTCCATCTCCATGGCCATCGACGAGTTCGAGCGCGGCAACCTTGGCCAGCTGAAGATGGGCGCGCAGATCGTTGCCACTGACCTGTCCGGCTCGATGCTCACCAACTGCAAGACCGGCGAATACGACAGCCTGGCCATCGCCCGCGGCCTGTCGCAGGAGCGCCTGCAGCGTTACTTCGACCCCAAGGGGCCGGGGCGTTGGGCGGTCAAGGCGCCGATCCGCAGCCGTGTCGAGTTCCGCTCGTACAACCTGCTGGACAGCTATGCGCCCCTGGGCAAGTTCGACATCGTGTTCTGCCGTAACGTGCTGATCTACTTCTCGGCCCAGGTCAAGAAGGACATCCTGCTGCGTATCCATGGCACGCTGAAGCCTGGTGGCTATCTGTTCCTGGGTGCATCCGAGGCGCTCAACGGATTGCCGGATCACTATCAGATGGTCCAGTGCAGCCCGGGCATCATCTATCAGGCCAAGTAACGCCTGAGGCGGTAAACCAAGGCCGGTGTCGTGAGACACCGGCCTTTTTCATGGGCGCGGCAAATGACGTCAATTTTTTGGATTGCCGCTTTTGCCGGGCGGCAATTGCCGCTTGCCTGCTGCGCGGCGGAAGCGATTTGCCGCTTTTCTGGCAATGGCGGCATGCCGAAAAGCCCTGGGGCCCAGTGAATGCGGGGCTTTGCAAAGCTGGCATAGGCCTTGCTAAAGCTTAGCCAACGAAATTCTGGTCACCTATGAAGGTTTCCCTGATATGAGCATCAGCTTCGACAAGGCGCTCGGCATACACGAAAAGGCATTGGGCTTCCGCGCCCAGCGTGCCGAAGTGCTGGCCAACAACATCGCCAACGCCGATACGCCGAACTACAAGGCGCGTGACATGGACTTCTCGTCGGTGCTCGCTGCCGAGGCCGACAAGCAGCAGAAAGGGCGCATCGCCCTGGACCGCACCAACAATCGGCATATCGAGGCCGAAGGGCTGGCAATGGCCGACGACACCCTGCAGTACCGTACCCCGATGCAGCCGTCGATCGACCAGAACACCGTCGATGCCCAGATCGAACAATCGAACTACACAGAGAACGCGATCGGCTTCCAGGCCAGCTTCACGTTGCTCAACAGTAAATTCAAAGGGCTGGTATCGGCCCTGCGCGGAGAGTGACCATGTCCCTTGCCAGTGTTTTCAATATCGCCGGTAGCGGCATGAGCGCGCAGAACACGCGCCTGAACACCGTTGCCTCGAACATCGCCAACGCCGAGACCGTCTCCTCGAGCATCGACCAGACCTACCGTGCACGCCACCCGGTGTTCGCCACCACCTTCCAGAACGCCCAGGCCGGCACCAGCCAGTCGCTGTTCGAAGACCAGGGCGAGGCCGGGCAGGGCGTGCAGGTCAAGGGCATCATCGAGGACCAGAGCAACCTCGAAGCGCGCTACGAGCCGAACCATCCGGCGGCCAACAAGGACGGCTACGTCTACTACCCGAATGTGAATGTGGTCGAGGAGATGGCCGACATGATCTCCGCCAGCCGCGCGTTCCAGACCAACGCCGAGCTGATGAACACCGCCAAGAACATGATGCAGAAAGTGCTGACCCTGGGTCAGTAAGCTCGGAGCCGCCATGACCACAACCAATACCAGTAACGACGTCGGTAGTGCCTACCTGAAGTCGTTGCAGAAGACCGACAGCAAGAACAGCAGCACGACCGGTCAGGCCGGCAGTGCGCTGGGCAAGGATGCGTTCCTGCAGCTGCTGGTGACGCAGATGAAGAACCAGAACCCGCTCGATCCGCAGGAGAACGGCGAGTTCGTCGCGCAGCTGGCGCAGTTCAGCAGCCTGGAAGGTATCCAGTCGCTGAACGATTCGGTCAACGGGATCCTGACCGGCATTGGCTCGTCCCAGGCGTTGCAAGCCACCTCGCTGGTCGGCCGCTCGGTGATCGTGCAGACCGACAAGGCCGTGGTGGACACCACTTCCAGCTTCAACGGCCAGGTCGTGGTGCCGCAGAGCATCAGTGACGGCAAGGTCACCATCAAGGACAAGGACGGCAACGTCGTCAAGACCATCCAGCTGGGCTCGCAGAAGGCCGGTACCGCCGACTTCATCTGGGATGGCACCAATGAAAAGGGCGAGAAAGTCGCCCCGGGCACCTACACCTTCGCGGCCGAGACCACGGTCGAAGGCAAGGCCAAGACGCTGTCCACCTTGCTCCCGGCAAGGGTCAACAGTGTCAGCTTCCAGAACGGCAGCGAGATGATGCTCGACCTGGCCGGCATCGGCAAGATCGGCATCTCCAAAGTCACCAGCATCGGAATCTAACGCCGCAGAATCGGCACAAGGAGCGAGTCAATGTCTTTCAATATCGGCCTGAGCGGTCTCTACGCGGCGAACAAGGCTCTGAACGTTACCGGCAACAACATTGCCAACGTCGCCACCACCGGTTTCAAATCGTCGCGCGCCGAGTTCGCCGACCAGTATTCGCAGTCGATCCGCGGTACTTCCGGCGGCAAGACCCAAGTCGGCAGCGGCGTGAAAACCATGGCCGTTTCGCAGATGTTCAACCCGGGCAACATCAATGGCACCGGCCAGGCGCTGGACATGGCCATCGACGGTAACGGTTTCTTCGCCCTGAGCGACAACGGTTCGCGCATCTATACCCGTGCCGGCGCCTTCTACAGCGACAAGGACGGCTACGTCGTCAACTCCAGTGGTGCCAACCTGCAGGGCTATGCGGTGGACGGCAATGGCAAGGTCGTCAAGGGCGTGCTGACCGATCTGAAGATCGATACCTCGAACCTGTCGCCCAACCCGACCGGTCGTGTGTCCGAGACCGTCAACCTGAACTCCAGCGCGATCCAGCCGAGCGTGGCGCCGTTCGATCCGGCCAACGTCAACAGCTACAACTACACCTTCAATACCGACGTTTACGACAGCCAGGGTAATGCGCACCAGCTCAACCAGTACTTCGTCAAGGATGCAGGTACCAACTCCTGGACCATGTACACCACCATCGACGGTCGCAACCCGGCTGACCCGACCTTGACCACGCCGCTGATCAACAAGCTGCCGTTCAAGACCGACGGCACCCTGAATACCGCCGGCATGACCGCAGGTGCGGTGCCGGGTGGCTTGACCATCGGTGCCGACAAAACCTTCCAGCTCACCGGCTGGGTGCCGGCCGAGAAGAACGCGGCGGGCGCCTGGGTTGCCAACGGCGCCACCGCACGCACGGGTGGCGTCACCCTCGATATGCTGGCTACCACCCAGTACAACGCGGCGTCGGCCACCACTGCCAAGAGCCAGGATGGCTATGCCACCGGTGAGCTCGCCGGCCTGACCGTCGACCAGAGCGGCAACCTGTTCGCCAACTTCACCAACGGCCAGGACAAGGTCATCGGCCAGGTGGCGATCGCCAACTTCGCCAACCTGCAAGGCCTGACCCCGGTGGGCGGCACGGCCTGGAAAGAGTCCTACGCTTCGGGCGTGCCGATCATCGGCGAGCCGGATACCGGTACCCTGGGCCGTATTGCCGGCAGCTCCCTGGAAGACTCCAACGTCGACCTGACCGGCGAGCTGGTCAACCTGATCAAGGCGCAGAGCAACTACCAGGCCAACGCCAAGACCATTTCCACTGAAAGCACCATCATGCAGACCATCATCCAGATGACCTGATGATCGTGGTTGGGCAAAGCCCCTGCTTGCAGGGGCTTTTTCACATCTGGCGGAGGGTGATGCCATGAGGAGAGTGTCGAGGATTGCAGGGTTGCTGCTGGCGCTGCTGGTTGCGTGCTCGCTGCAGGCCGCGCCAGCGCCCTGGTACCAGTGGCAAAGCCTGGCTACCGGGCGCTACCTGTGTTCGGCAACCAATCCGGGTGACGGCTGGAAGCTGCACTCGGGGCCTTACACCAATGGGGCATGCCGCAATGACTGATTCGGCGCTTGCCGCCAGCGGCAAAGATTCGCCGACAAACTGACGCTCAGCAGGCCTGCGCGGCCTTGAAAGCCCCGTATTGAAAGGCTTTGCCAGTGTGGTTCGATAATTGCTTAAGCCTTGCCAACGACAGCGCGGCAAGGTTCGCGCAGAGGAGATGCTGTGGACAAGATGCTTTATGTGGCCATGACCGGTGCCAGCCAGAACGCGCTGGCGCAGAAGGCGCATGCCAACAACCTGGCGAACGTTTCCACCAATGGTTTCCGGCGTGATCTGGAGCAGGCGCGTTCCATGCCGGTATTCGGTGACAGCTTTCCGGCGCGTGCCTTCGCCATGAGCGAGCGGCCGGCCACCGACTTCACCGGCGGTGCCCTGGTGGAGACCGGGCGTGACCTGGATGTGGCGGTCAGTGGCCAGGGTTTCATTGCCGTGCAGGCACCCGATGGCAGCGAGGCCTATGTGCGTACCGGCAGCCTGAACATTGACGCCCTCGGTATTCTGCGTGCCGGCAACGGCATGCCGGTGATCGGCAACGGCGGCCCGATTGCTGTCCCGCCTGAGCAGAAAGTCGAGGTCGGCGAGGATGGCACCATCAGCATCCGCGCCATGGGTGAAGACCCGCGGGCGCTGGCGCAGGTCGACCGGATCAAACTGGTCAATCCGGACATCAAGGGCCTGACCAAGGGGCTCGACGGCATGATCCACACCAGCAATGGCCAGCCCGCCAATGCCGACGTCAATGTTCGCGTGGTTTCCGGGTTCCTTGAGTCGAGCAACGTCAATGCGGTCGAGGAAATGACCTCGGTGCTGGCGCTGTCGCGGCAGTTCGAACTGCACGTCAAGATGATGAACGCAGCCAAGGAAGGCGACGAAGCCATGGCTCGGGTTTTGCAAATCGGCTAATCACATTTGAACGGGTGCCGTAAAACAGGCGCACGAGGAGAACACTAGATGCTTCCGGCTCTTTGGGTCGCTAAAACCGGCCTGTCCGCCCAGGACACCAACCTCACGGTCATTTCCAACAACCTGGCCAACGTCTCGACCACGGGCTTCAAGCGCGACCGCGCCGAGTTCCAGGACCTGCTGTACCAGATCAAGCGCCAGCCTGGCGCGCAGTCCACTCAGGACAGCGAGCTGCCTTCGGGCCTGCAGGTCGGTACCGGTGTGCGCATCGTCGGCACCCAGAAGAGCTTCACCGCCGGCAGCCTGCAAACCACCGAGAACCCGCTGGACATGGCGGTCGATGGCCGCGGCTTCTTCCAGATCCTGCAGCCCGATGGCACGGTGTCGTATACCCGTGACGGCACCTTCCACCTGAATTCCGACGGCCAGATCGTCACTGCCAACGGTTTCGCCCTGGAGCCGGCCATCGTCGTGCCGCCGGACGCCCAGACCTTCACCGTCGGCCGCGACGGCACCGTGTCGATCACCACGGCCGGCAACCCGGCAGCGCAGATCATCGGCAACATCCAGACCGCCGACTTCATCAACCCGGCCGGCCTGCAGGCGATCGGCGGCAACCTGTTCCTCGAGACCGCCGCCAGCGGCGCGCCGCAGGTCGGCACCCCAGGCCTGAACGGTTTCGGCACCACCCAGCAACAGACCCTGGAAAACTCCAACGTCAGCACCGTCGAAGAGCTGGTGAACATGATCACCACCCAGCGGGCCTACGAGATGAACTCCAAGGTCATCTCCACTGCCGACCAGATGCTGTCGTTCGTCACCCAGCAGCTGTAAGCCATGACGGCCCGCCAGTGCGGGCCGTTTGAACATCCGTTGGCTGTTGCCGCGGCCGTTACACCACGAGGTAAGCGTCATGAATCGTCTGTTGTCCGTTTTCGCCCTGGGGGGGGCGGTGTTGCTGGCCGGTTGCGTCGCGCCGACGCCCAAGCCAAACGACCCGTACTATGCGCCGGTGTTGCCGCGCACCCCGTTGCCGGCAGCGGCCAACAACGGCTCGATCTACCAGGCCGGTTTCGAGCAGGGCCTGTATACCGATCGCAAGGCGTTCCGGGTCGGTGACATCATCACCATCACCCTCAACGAACGCACCTCGGCGAGCAAGAACGCCGGCTCGCAGATCCAGAAGAACAGCAAGGCCGATATCGGCCTGACCTCGTTGTTCGGCACCATCCCCAACACCAACAACCCGCTGGGCAGCGGCGACCTCACCCTCGAGGCCGGTTACAGCGGTGACCGCACCACCAAGGGCGACAGCAAGGCGACCCAGGGCAACACCCTGACCGGTTCGATCACTGTCACCGTCGCAGAAGTGCTGCCCAACGGGATCATCGCCGTACGTGGCGAAAAGTGGATGACGCTGAACACCGGCGAAGAGCTGGTGCGCATCGCAGGCCTGGTGCGTGCCGATGACATCGCCACCGACAACACCGTGCCGTCCACTCGCGTGGCCGACGCGCGCATCACCTATTCGGGCACCGGCTCGTTCGCCGATGCCAGCCAGCCCGGTTGGCTGGACCGTTTCTTCATCAGCCCGCTCTGGCCCTTCTGAGTACGGATGACCATGTTCAACGCTAGGCGGTTGATTGCCGCGACACTTCTTCTGTCCTGTGCGTTCGGCGCCCACGCCGAGCGCTTGAAGGACATCGCCAGTATTTCCGGCGTGCGTGCCAACCAGCTGATCGGTTACGGCCTGGTGGTGGGGCTCAACGGTACGGGCGACCAGACCACCCAGACCCCGTTCACCCTGCAGACTTTCAACAACATGTTGTCGCAGTTCGGTATCAAGGTGCCGGCGGGCTCGGGCAACGTGCAGTTGAAGAACGTTGCCGCAGTGTCGGTACATGCCGACCTGCCGGCCTTCGCCAAGCCCGGCCAGGTGGTCGACATCACCGTGTCGTCGATCGGTAACTCCAAGAGCCTGCGCGGCGGCAGCTTGTTGATGACCCCGCTCAAGGGTATCGACGGCAACGTCTATGCCATCGCCCAGGGCAACCTGGTGGTCGGCGGTTTCGACGCCGAAGGCCGGGATGGCTCGAAGATCACCGTCAACGTCCCGTCGGCTGGCCGGATTCCGGGCGGCGCGAGCGTCGAGCGTGCAGTGCCGAGCGGTTTCAACCAGGGCAACAGCCTTACGCTGAACCTCAATCGGCCAGACTTCACCACGGCCAAGCGCATCGTCGACAAGGTCAACGAACTGCTCGGCCCAGGGGTGGCCCAGGCCCTGGATGGTGGCTCGGTGCGGGTGACCGCGCCGATGGACCCGAGCCAGCGTGTCGACTACCTGTCGATCCTGGAAAACCTCGAGATCGACCCAGGCCAGGCTGTGGCCAAGGTCATCATCAACTCGCGTACCGGCACCATCGTGATTGGCCAGAACGTCAAGGTGTCGCCGGCGGCGGTTACCCACGGCAGTCTGACCGTGACCATCACCGAAGACCCGATCGTCAGCCAGCCGGGGCCGTTCTCCAATGGCGAGACGGCGGTCGTGCCGCGTTCGCGGGTCAATGCCCAGCAGGAAGCCAAGCCGATGTTCAAGTTCGGCCCGGGTACCACCCTGGATGAAATTGTCCGTGCGGTGAACCAGGTCGGCGCAGCGCCAAGCGACCTGATGGCCATCCTTGAAGCCCTGAAGCAGGCCGGCGCGTTGCAGGCCGACCTGATCGTGATCTGAGGACGCCTGGGATGAATCCGAAAAGCCTGGTTTCCGGCCACGTCGACAGCGGCGCTTACACCGACCTCAATCGCTTGAGTTCACTCAAGCACGGCGATCGCGACAGCGAGGCCAACATTCGCAAGGTGGCCCAGGAATTCGAGTCGCTGTTCATCAGCGAGATGCTCAAGGCTTCGCGCAAGGCCAGCGATGTGCTGGCCGACGAAGAAAACCCGATGAACAGCAATACCACCAAGCAGTACCGTGACATGTACGACCAGCAGTTGGCCGTGAGCATGTCCCGCGAAGGGGGCGGCATCGGCCTGCAGGATGTGCTGGTGCGCCAGCTGAGCAAGCGCACGGCCAGCACGGTCAATAACAGCCCGTTCCCGCGTAGCGATGGGCCGGCCCCGGTGTTGTGGGGTGGCCGGGCGGCTGAGTCTGCGCGGGTCGAACAGCCCGCTGCCGGGCGTAACGATGTGGCGGCTCTCAATTCGCGGCGCCTGGCCTTGCCAGGCAAGCTCACCGACCGTCTGCTGGCCGGTATCGTGCCTTCCTCTGCCACCGGCGATGCGGCCCAGCATGCGCCGTCGCTGGCCGGCGTCGCCCGCGGCGACTGGCAGCCGGCGCGGACCTATGCCGCGCCCGCCGAGGGCATGCGTATCGTCGGGCGTGCGGTGGCCCAGCCGCCGCTGGCGCCCAACAAGGCCTTCGGCAACAGCGATGCCTTCGTCAGCACCATGCTGCCGATGGCCGAGCAGGCGGCCAAACGCATTGGCATCGATCCACGTTACCTGGTGGCCCAGGCGGCGCTGGAAACCGGTTGGGGCAAGTCGGTCATGCGCAACCCTGACGGCAGCAGCAGCCACAACCTGTTCGGCATCAAGGCCACCGGCAATTGGCAGGGTGGAGAGGCGCGGGCGATCACCAGCGAGTTCCGTGGCGGTCAGTTCGTCAAGGAGACCGCGGCATTCCGCTCGTACGACTCGTACCAGGACAGCTTCCACGACCTGGTCAGCCTGTTGCAGAACAACAGTCGCTATAAAGATGCGGTCGGTGCAGCCGATAACCCAGAACAGTTTGCAAGAGAGCTGCAGAAGGCCGGTTACGCAACCGACCCGGACTATGCCCGCAAGATCATCAGCATCGCCCGGCAACTGCAGCCCACCCAGCAATACGCCATGGCAGGCACTAACTCGAATCTATAAGGATTGAACCATGTCTCTGATCTCAATCGGGCTGTCCGGCCTGAGTGCCAGCCAGGCGGCGCTGTCGGTCACCAGTAACAACATCGCCAACGCTGCGACCTCCGGCTACTCGCGCCAGCAGACCGTCCAGGTCTCGGGCCCTTCGCACAACATCGGCTCGGGTTTCATCGGTACCGGTACCCAGCTGGCGGATGTGCGCCGTGTCTACAACGCCTACCTGGACAACCAGCTGCGTACCGCGACCTCGCTGAGCACCGATGCGGCCACCTACCTTGATCAGATCGGCAGTGTCGACAAACTGCTGGGCGACAGCAGCACCGGTATCAGCTCGGTGCTGACCGCATTCTTCTCGGCCTTGCAGACCGCGGCGGCCAAGCCCGGCGACGTGGCGTCCCGCCAGTTGCTGCTGACCCAGGCGCAAACCCTGAGCAACCGTTTCAATTCCATCTCCAGCGAGTTGAACAAACAGAACGAAAGCATCAACAGCCAGCTCGATACCCTTGCCGGCCAGGTCAACAAGCTCACCTCGAACATTGCCGACCTGAACAAGCAGATCACCCAGCTGTCGGCGTCCGGCGCCACGCCGAACACCCTGCTGGATGCGCGCAGCGAAGCGGTGCGACAGCTCAACGAGCTGGTGGGTGTCACCGTGCAGGAGCGTGACGGCAACTACGACGTGTACCTGGGTACCGGCCAGTCGCTGGTCACCGGCAACCGGGCCAACACCCTGACCGCCGGGCCGAGCACCGCCGACAAGAGCCAGTACAGCCTGCAGGTCAACTACCCGACCTTCTCGTCGGATGTCACCTCGGTCATCACCGGCGGGCAGATCGGCGGCCTGTTGCGCTATCGCCAGGACGTGCTCAACCCGTCGATGAATGAACTGGGGCGTGTGGCCCTGGTGGTGACCGACAGCATCAACAGCCAGCTGGGGCAGGGCCTGGACGCCAATGGCCAGTTCGGCAGCGCACTGTTCTCCAGCATCAACAGTGCCGCGGCGATCAGCCAGCGCAGCCTGGGGGCCACCGGCAACAGCGCCGGTTCCGGCAACCTGGACGTGACCATTGCCAACAGCAGCCTGCTGAGCACCCATGACTACCAGGTCACCTTCACCAGTGGCACCCAGTACAGCGTGCGTCGCTCCGACGGCACCGACATGGGCAGCTTCGACCTGAGCACCACGCCACCGCCGGTCATCGACGGCTTCACCCTGAAGCTCAACGGTGGCGGCCTGGCGGCTGGCGACAGCTTCAAGGTGATCCCCACCCGCGCGGCGGCGGGCTCGATCAGCACAACCCTCACCGATGCCAACAAGCTGGCGTTCGCCGGGCCGATCAATGCCACCATCGGCAGCGGCAACGACGGGACCGGCACCATCAGCCAACCGAATCTGGGGGCCAAGCTGGATATCTACGGCGGTGCCGACACCGCGTTGATCCAGGATTCGATCAAGCACTCGATGCCGGTACGCATGGTGTTCAGTGCGGCCAGCGGCGGCACCCAGGGCTACACCCTGTTCGATGCCAAGGGCAACAGCATCGGTACCGGCACCATCGTGCCGGGCCAGGAGAACAAGCTGACCATCAACGTACCGATGGTCGATGCTGCCGGGGCGCCCATTCTCGATGGCAGCGGCAACCCGCGCTCGTTCAGCCTGGAGACCTCGGTCGGCGGCAGCCCGGCGGAGGATGACTCGTTCAGCATGGGCTTCAACGTCAACGGCAAGTCCGACAACCGCAATGCCCAATCGCTGCTCGACCTGCAGACCAAGGCTACGGTCGGTGTCGATTCCGGTGGCGGCAGCAGCTTCACCTCGGCCTATGCCTCGATGGTGGAGCGGGTCGGTGCCAAGGCCAACCAGGCAGAGATCGATACCACGGCAACCAAGGCCGTGTACGACTCGGCCAAGGAAGCCCGCAACGGGGTTTCCGGTGTCAACCTGGACGATGAGGCGGCCAGCCTGATCAAGTTCCAGCACTACTACACCGCATCTTCACAGATCATCAAGGCGGCGCAGGAAACCTTCGCCACCCTGATCAACGCATTGTAAGGAGTAGCCATCGTGCGTATTTCCACTGCTCAGTTCTATGAGTCGAGCGCTACCAGCTACACCAGCAACTTTGCCAACCTGATGAAGGTCAAGCAGCAGATCGATACCGGCGTGCGCATCCAGTCCGCCGGTGACGACCCGGTCGGCGCCGCGCGCCTGCTGCTGCTGCAGCAGCAACAGGCCCTGCTCAAGCAGTACGACGGCAACATGACCACGGTGAACAACTCGCTGCTGCAGGAAGAGAGCGTGCTGGCCACCATCAACGACGCCATGCAGCGCGCCAGCGACCTGGCCATTCGTGCAGGCGGCGCCGGGATCAGTGCGGCCGACCGCACCTCCATCAGCAGCGAGCTCAAGGAGATCGAGGCGAACATCTTCGGCCTGCTCAACTCGCGCGATGCCAACGGCGACTACATGTTCGGCGGCACCAAGACCTCGTCGCCGCCCTATGTGCGCAACGCCGACGGTACCTACAGCTACCAGGGCGACCAGACCCAGCTGAGCCTGCAGGTGTCCGATACCTTGAAACTGGCGACCAACGACACTGGCTTCAGCATCTTCGATTCGGCCAAGAACAAGAGCCGTACCGAGTCCGCCCTGGTGGCGCCGCCGGTCGATGATGGTCGTGTCGCGGTCTCGCCGGGCCTGCTGACCTCGAGCAGCGCGTACAACAGCAACTTCAATGCCGGCCAGCCGTACAAGGTCACCTTCACCAGTGCCACCCAGTACACCGTGACCGATGCCCTGGGTAACGACATCACTGCCGAAACCCCGACCAATGGCACCTTCGACAGCAAGGCCGAGGGCGGTAACCGCATCGCGTTCCGGGGTGTCGAGTTCGAGATCACCGTCACGCTGCAGGAAGGCGATGACCCCAATGCTGCCGTCGCCGGCCATGAGTTCTCCTTGCAGGCGCGTCCCGACTCCCTGACCACCGTCCGTGGCGCCGGCAACCCCTCGAGCGCGCAGATCACCAGTGGTGCTGTAACCGACCAGGCGGCCTACCGCAGCGCGTTCCCCGACAGCGGGGCGGTGATCAAGTTTACCGGTGCCAACACCTATGAGCTGTATGCGCAGCCCTTGACCGCCGACAGCAAGGTGGTGGCCAGCGGTACCTTCACCGCACCAGCGCTGACGGTGGCAGGTGTCACCTATCAGGTGTCCGGCACGCCGCAGGCGGGTGACCAGTTTGCGGTCAATGCCAACACCCACCAGAACCAGAGCGTGCTGGAGACCATCAGCCAGCTGCGTACCGCGCTGGATGCGCCGGGCACCGGTGATGCGGCGAACACCGCGCTGAAGAACTCCATCGCTTCGGCGGTCGCCAACCTGGCCAGTGCCCGCGAGCAGGTCGATATCACCCGCGGCTCCATCGGTGCGCGCGGTAACTCGCTCGATATCCAGCGCCAGGAAAACACTAGCCTCACCACCGCCAACAAGGCGACCCAGGACGCCATCGGCAACACCGACATGGCTGATGCGTCGATCATGCTGGCGCTGCACCAGGCCATGCTGCAGGCTTCGCAGCTGAGCTTCACGCAGATCTCCAAGCTGAGCCTGTTCAACCAGATGTAATTGACCAGGTGTCCAAAAGCCCCGGCCAGCCCCGTGCTGCCGGGGCTTTTTTGTGCCTGGGGAACGGCGCTGAGGGGCGGTTGGCAATAAATGAGTGTGACCAATGAGTCAAATCGCGCATCTTCCCTGTATTCTATGCGGCAGCTGCTGCAGCAATTTGTTACCGGTTCGCCAGCGACCAGCCTGATGTCGGCTTGTCACGGATCCGGTAGTGGGCGCCCTCAATTCACCGAGTGGCGGTCTTTGCCTGTTTTCATTGGGAAGCCAGAATGATTGGCATCAAAAGCATCGCGAGTTACGTGCCCACCGCTGGCCTGGACAACTACGTTCAGGGTGCGAAGTTTGGCAAGGACGAAGAGTTCATGTTCGGCAAGATCGGCGCGTCGTTCCTGCCGCGCAAGGCCGAAGAGCAAGAAACCTCCGACCTGTGCGTCGAGGCTGCCCGGGCCTTGTTCGCCAGCAATCCCGAGCTCGATCCGCAGTCGATCGATGTGTTGATCGTGGTCACCCAGAACGGTGACGAAGAGGGGCTGCCGCACACCGCGGCCATCGTCCAGCACAAGCTGGGCCTGTCCACCCGGGTGGCGGCGTTCGACGTTTCGCTGGGCTGCTCCGGCTACGTCTACGGCCTGTACGCGATCAAGGGCTTCATGCAGGCGGCGGGGCTGAAGAACGGCCTGCTGATCACCGCCGACCCGTATTCGAAGATCGTCGACCCGGAAGACCGCAACACCACCATGCTGTTCGGCGATGCCGCCACCGCCACCTGGATGGGCGAGGACGCGGTATGGCAACTGGGCGAGGCGCGTTTCGGTACCGACGGTTCCGGTGCCGAGCACCTGAAGGTCACCAACGGCAATTTCTTCATGAACGGCCGCCAGGTGTTCAACTTTGCCCTGGTCAAAGTGCCGGCGCACCTGCATGAGCTGCTCGAAGCCAGTGGCCTGCAGTCGGCCGATATCGATGCCTTCTGCATCCACCAGGGCAGCGCGGCGATCGTCGATGCGGTGGCGCGACGCTTCGAAGAGCAGCATCCGGAGAAGTTCGTCAAGGACATGCTCGAAACCGGCAATACCGTCTCTTCGAGCGTGCCGCTGCTGCTGCAGAAGCACATGCTCGACAGCAGCTGGAAGCGCGTGGCCATCAGTGGCTTTGGCGTGGGCCTGTCGTGGGGCTCGGCGATTCTCTATCGCGGCTGATCCGACGCGGTCAAAAAAAGCGCCTGGCGTATTCCGCCAGGCGCTTTTTTTTGCCTTCGAATCGGTGTTGAGAAGCCATAACCCCCTGATTTCTTAGGGGTGGCAGCGTGATGGCATTTTTTTTTTGCAAATGCCCTCAAGCAACCCCCGCAAACGACGATAAACATTACGAAGGTTCTCTAGGCCATACCCGGCGGATGCCAGGGCCGGAAGCCGCAGTACCCATCCAACGAGGATTTCGTCATGGCTTTAACTGTAAACACCAACATTGCTTCGGTTACTACTCAGGTTAACCTGAACAAGGCCAGCACCGCCCAGACCACTTCGATGCAGCGCCTGTCTTCCGGCCTGCGCATCAACAGCGCCAAAGACGACGCTGCCGGCCTGCAGATCGCCAACCGTCTGACCAGCCAGATCAACGGCCTGGGCCAGGCAGTGAAGAACGCCAACGACGGTATCTCGATCGCCCAGACCGCCGAAGGCGCGATGCAGGCTTCGACCGACATCCTGCAAAAAATGCGTACCCTGGCTCTGTCCTCGGCTACTGGCTCCCTGAGCGCCGACGACCGTAAGTCGAACAACGACGAATACCAGGCTCTGACTTCCGAGCTGAACCGTATCTCCGCTACCACCACCTTCGGTGGCCAGAAGCTGCTGGACGGCTCGTACGGCACCAAGGCCATCCAGGTCGGCGCCAACGCCAACGAAACCATCAACCTGAGCCTGGAAAACGTTGCTGCCAGCAACATCGGTTCCCAGCAGGTCAAGTCCACCGCCATCGCCCCGAGCGCGAGCGGCCTGGCTGCTGGCAGCCTCTCCGTAACCGGCAACGGCCAAACCGCCACTGTCGCCTACGCTGCTGGTGCCTCCGCCAAGCAGATCGCCAGCGATCTGAACGGCTCGATCGGTGGTCTGACTGCAAACGCCAGCACCGAACTGCAACTGGACGTTACCGCTGCTACTCCAGCCAACTTCAAGCTGTCTGTCGGTTCCAGCGGCACTGTTGACTTCGTGGGCGTGACTGACAAGGCCGGCCTGGCCGACCAGCTGAAATCCAACGCTGCCAAGCTGGGTATCAGCGTCAACTACGACGAAGTCAAGAAAACCCTGAGCATCAAGTCGGACACCGGTGAGAACATCAGCTTCTCGGGTGCTGACGCCAACGCCCAGGCCAACATCTCGATCGCTGCCAAAGACGGCTCCGGCAACTTCGCTACTCCTGCTGCTCTGGGTGCTGCTGCCATCGTCGTCACCGGTCAGGTCTCGCTGGACTCGGCCAAAGGCTTCTCGCTGGGCGGCGCTACTGCTCTGTTCGGTGCTGCAACCGTTACCTCGGCCAAGACCACCATCTCGCAAACCGACGTCACCGACGCCACCAAGGCCCAGAACGCCCTGGCCGTCATCGACAAGGCCATCGGTTCGATCGACAGCGTCCGTTCGGGCCTGGGTGCTACCCAGAACCGTCTGACCACCACCGTCGACAACCTGCAGAACATCCAGAAGAACTCCACCGCTGCCCGTTCCACCGTGCAGGACGTGGACTTCGCTTCGGAAACTGCAGAGCTGACCAAGCAGCAGACCCTGCAGCAGGCTTCGACTGCGATCCTGTCGCAGGCTAACCAGCTGCCATCCTCGGTCCTGAAACTGCTCCAGTAATTCAGGCGCCTGAGTAAGAGGTGGAAGGGCGCGTTTACGTGCCCTTTCACCTTTTTGACATGAGGAGTTCGAAGCATGGACATGAGTGTCAAGTTGAACCAGATGTACCCTTCGATGCCGCCCCAGGCTGCAGCGACGGCCAAGGACCCGGTGGTGGCGCCTGTCAAGGTGCAGGAGGCTGCGCCTTCTGAAGACAAGCCGCACACCCGTGAGGACCTGGAGAAAGCGGTGGGCGATATTCGTGATTTCGTCCAGTCGAGCCAGCGCAAGCTGGACTTCTCCATCGATGATTCAACCGGCCAGGTAGTGGTCAAGGTCATCGCCACCGAATCCGGTGACGTGATCCGCCAGCTGCCGTCGGAAACCGCGCTGAAGCTGGCACAAAGCCTCAGCGAAGCTGGCAGCCTGCTGTTTGACGGCAAGGCATAGGCTGGCATGATTTTTGTTGCTGTCGGTCATTTGATGGATTTATCCGCCAAGGATCCGGCAGCTACTGAACAAGGAGAGCAATGATGGCAGGTACAACAGTCAGCGGTATCGGATCGGGCATCGATACCCAGGCGATTGTGAAGTCTCTGGTGGACGCGCAAAAGGCGCCGAAGCAGACACAGATCAATACCCAGACACTGAAGGCAACCACCACGTTGTCCTCTATCGGCAAGATCCAGGCAGCACTGGATGCCTTCCGTGGCGCCCTGACCAGCATGACCACCGGCAACAGCTTCGGTGGCCTGAGCCTGAAGTCCTCGGATGAAAAGGTTGCGACCATCACCGCAGGGGCGGGCGCAGCCAACGGCTCCTTCAACCTGGTGGTGACCCAGCTGGCGTCGGCTTCCAAGGTCTCCACCAAGGTGTACGCCGGTGGCGCGACCAGCGTGGTCAACGCCGGTACCAGTACGACCAAGCTGACCATCACCCAGAACGGCAAGGCTCACGACGTGAGCATTCCCCCTGGGGCCACGCTGCAAGACGTGCGTGAGAACATCAACAGCCAGTTCGGCACGGCGGGCTTCAGTGCCAACATCCTGACCGATGCCTCGGGTTCGCGCCTGGTCATTACGTCCACCAAGATGGGCGAGGGCTCCGAGATCACGCTGGGCGGGAACTCGGGTGTCGACCTCGGGTATACCGAGGTGGATAAGCCCAAGAACGCCGAGTACACGCTCGATGGCATCGCCATGACGTCCAAGAGCAATGACATCACCGATGCGGTGAGTGGGCTGAACATCAAGCTGGTGGGCAAGTCGCCGGAAGATACCAAAGGCAATATCACGCCAACCACGCTTTCGCTGACCACCAGTTCGATTGCGTTGAAGTCTGGCCTCAAGGGCTTCATCGATACCTACAACGCATTGATCAAAGTGGTCAACGCAGAGACCAGGGTCACCAAGAATGCCGACGGCAGCGTGACTGCGGCGGCCCTTACCGGTGATGCATCCATGCGTGCGCTGATGACCTCCATCCGCGAAGAAATGAATGCGCTGTCCGGCAACGGCACCTTGAAGTCGCTTGCTGCGTTTGGCGTCACTACCGCCCAGGACGGCGGCTCGCTGAGTCTGGACGACAAGAAGTGGGACAAAGCCGCTGCCACCAACGCCGCTGACCTTACCAGCATCTTCAACGGCAAGGACGGCCTGATTGCGCGCCTGCAGAATGTCACCGAGCCCTACGCCAAGGCCGCCACCGGCACCCTGGCCGAGCGCAGCAAGACCCTGACCGAAAGCCTGACCAAGCTCAAGTCCGAACAAGACACCTTGGACACGCGCATGGAGGCCTTGCAAAAGAGCCTGCAGGACAAGTACAACAACATGGATACCCTGGTCACCCAGTTGCGCCAGCAGCAGAACAACGTGCTGGGCACGCTCAACGCCCTGAACAACGCCAAGAGCGACAAGTAATCAGTGATGGATGCGAATGGCCGGGCCTGATGCCCGGCCTTTTTGCACCGGCCGGTAAAGTTTTGACCTTCCGGCCCGATACAGGGACTATCGAACCTTAAGTTTTTTGCCCGTTACGAGGTCGCAAGATGAATCCCATGAGAGCCCTTCGTCAGTACCAGAAGGTCAATTCCCATGCCCAGATTTCCGAAGCCACACCCCATCGCCTGGTGCAGATGCTGATGGAAGGTGGCCTCGATCGCATGGCCCAGGCCAAGGGCGCGCTGGCCCGCGGCGACATCGCCGAGAAGGGCCTGATGCTGGGCAAGGCCATCGACATCATCATCGGCCTGAATGACGGCCTGGATGCGCAGAAAAGCCATGATCCAGCGTACATCGAGCAGCTTTCCAGCCTCTATGCCTATATGACCAACCGGTTGATGCAGGCCAATATCGACAACGACCCGGCCATCATCGACGAAGTCGCGCAGTTGCTGATCACTGTCAAAAGCGGTTGGGATGCCATCGCCGACGCGCAACCGGCCGAATGAGTCGGTAGGAGAGAGCAAGGTGAATTGCGAGCTGCAACGATTCGACGAAACCCGTGAGGCTCTGCTGGCCGCCCTGGGCGCGCGCGACTGGGACGCGATCGGCAAGCTCGATGAGAGCTGCCGTGGCTGTATCGACGACATGCTCAAGGCGCCGGAGCTGGACGAAGCGGTGGTCAAGGCGCGCCTGGAAGACTTGCTGCAGGTCTACCGCGAACTGCTCGACGTCACAATGGGCGAGCGCCAGGCCATCGCCGATGAAATGACGCAGATCAATCAAGCAAAGAATGCGTCGAAGGTTTACCATTTGTTCAGTTAAGATGCACCGAACTGGGGAAAAGGCGCCATAAATTTGACTATGCAGGCCTTTTTGACTTAACTAGTGGCTGTTTTCGAATTTCAGACGTCCGAACACTGACCATTCAGTCGGGATGATGTCGCGCACGCCCGCCGGGCGCCGATATGACTAGGGAAGTTGCTATTGCATGTGGCGTGAAACCAAGATTCTCCTGATCGATGACGACAGCGCTCGCCGCCGCGATCTGGCGGTGGTCCTGAACTTTCTCGGCGAAGAAAACCTCCCGTGCTCCAGTGATGACTGGCAGCAGACGGTAGAGTCCCTTGCCTCCAGCCGCGAAGTGCTGTGCGTGCTGATCGGGGCGGTGAAGTCGCCGGCCAGTGTGCTGGGGCTCCTTAAGACAGTGGCCGCGTGGGATGAGTTCCTTCCGGTGCTGTTGCTGGGTGAAATTTCTTCTGCCGAGTTCCCCGAAGAGCTGCGCCGTCGCGTGCTGTCCAACCTCGAGATGCCGCCGAGCTACAGTCAGGTGCTCGATTCGCTGCACCGCGCCCAGGTGTACCGCGAGATGTACGACCAGGCCCGCGAGCGCGGCCGCCAGCGCGAGCCCAACCTGTTCCGTAGCCTGGTGGGCACCAGTCGTGCCATCCAGCATGTGCGGCAGATGATGCAGCAGGTGGCCGATACCGACGCCAGCGTGCTCATCCTCGGCGAGTCCGGCACCGGCAAGGAGGTGGTGGCGCGCAATCTGCACTACCACTCCAAGCGCCGTGAAGCACCCTTCGTGCCGGTCAACTGCGGGGCGATTCCGGCAGAGCTGCTCGAAAGCGAACTGTTCGGCCACGAAAAGGGCGCCTTCACCGGGGCCATCACCAGCCGTGCCGGGCGTTTCGAGCTGGCCAACGGCGGTACGCTGTTCCTCGACGAAATCGGCGACATGCCGCTGCCCATGCAGGTCAAGCTGTTGCGGGTGTTGCAGGAGCGCACCTTCGAGCGTGTGGGCAGCAACAAGACGCAAAGCATCGATGTGCGCATCATCGCTGCGACCCACAAGAACCTCGAGAGCATGATCGAGGACGGGACCTTCCGCGAAGACTTGTATTACCGGCTGAACGTGTTCCCCATCGAGATGGCGCCATTGCGTGAGCGGGTTGAAGACATTCCGCTGCTGATGAACGAGCTGATCTCGCGCATGGAGCACGAGAAGCGCGGCTCGATCCGTTTCAACTCCGCCTCGATCATGTCGCTGTGCCGGCATGGCTGGCCGGGTAACGTGCGCGAGCTGGCCAACCTGGTGGAGCGCATGGCGATCATGCATCCGTATGGGGTGATCGGCGTGTCGGAGCTGCCGAAGAAATTCCGCTACGTCGACGACGAAGACGAGCAGTTGGTGGACAGCCTGCGCAGCGACCTCGAAGAGCGCGTGGCGATCAACGGCCACACGCCGAACTTCTCCAATCACGCGATGCTGCCGCCAGAGGGCCTGGACCTCAAGGACTACTTGGGCAGCCTTGAGCAGGGTCTGATCCAGCAGGCGCTGGACGATGCCAATGGTATCGTTGCGCGCGCGGCTGAACGTTTGCGTATTCGTCGCACCACCCTGGTCGAGAAAATGCGCAAATACGGCATGAGCCGCCAGGGCGGCGAGGACCAGGCGGAGGATTGACGCCCGGTATCCCGATCTTTTCGCGAGCTTGCCCGCGAAAAGATCGGTAAAGGTAGCCTGCATACCCATCTGCGCCGCGACCGTCGGCAGCAATCGATTCTGTGCCGCTTGGCCGTGCGAGAGAGCACGACGCCCCAGGCCGAGCCGCGCTCGCAGAGCTGCTCAAGCGGCACTGACACTCATTAAAAAGTCCGCAGGGACAAAACCGATTCCGCAGCGTCCGCTGTCTTAAAGCAGGCATGCGTTTTGCTTTGGCTAGCATAAAGGGCCAGGGGACAGTTTTTTGTCACCCCTCCGACCAATGCGGACCAACAGCATAATGAAAGCAGTCATTCTGGCCGGTGGGCTGGGCACACGCATCAGCGAAGAATCCCACCTGCGCCCCAAGCCGATGATCGAGATAGGCGGCAAACCGATCATCTGGCACATCATGAAGATCTACTCGCACTACGGTATCAACGACTTCGTCATCTGCCTGGGCTACAAGGGCTACGTGATCAAGGAGTATTTCGCCAATTACTTCCTGCACATGTCGGACGTGACCTTCGACATGGCGCAAAACCGCATGGATATCCACAACCGCCATGCCGAACCTTGGCGAGTGACGCTGGTGGATACCGGGGAAAACACAGCCACCGGTGGCCGCCTCAAGCGTGTCCGTGAGTACGTTGGCGATGAAACCTTTTGCCTGACTTACGGCGACGGTGTGTCCGACGTCGATCTCCCGCGACTTATCGACTTCCACCGGCAGCACGGCAAGCTGGCCACGGTAACCGCCGTGCAGCCGCCGGGGCGTTATGGCGCGCTGGATGTGCAGGGCGAACAGGTACGCGGCTTCCAGGAAAAACCGTTGGGAGACGGTGGCTGGATCAATGGTGGCTTCTTCGTGCTCGAACCGGCCGTGCTCGATTACATCGAGGGCGATGCCACCACCTGGGAAAACGAACCCATGCGTCGTCTGGCCGAGGACGGCCAGCTGATGAGCCACCTGCACCGTGGTTTCTGGCAACCGATGGATACTCTGCGTGATCGCATGCTGCTCGAAGCGCACTGGAAGAACGGCGAAGCCGCATGGCAGCTATGGCGCTGAATCCGGCATTCTGGGCGGGGCGCCGAGTCCTGCTGACCGGGCATACCGGCTTCAAGGGCGGTTGGCTGGCCGTATGGCTGCGCCAGCTGGGCGCCGAACTGCGCGGCTTCGCCTTGCCTGCCGCAACCACGCCATCGCTGTGGCAGGTTGCGCAGTTGCAACAGCAGGTGCCCGGTGATTTCGCCGATATCCGTGATGCCTCGGTCCTGGCCCGAGCCCTGCAGGATTTCCAGCCCGAACTGGTGCTGCACCTGGCGGCTCAGCCACTGGTGCGTGAATCCTATCGTGCGCCTGCGGACACCTACGCAACCAATGTCATGGGGACGCTCAACCTGCTCGAAGCGGTGCGCGCCACGCCCTCCGTCCGTGCTGTGCTGGTGGTGACCACAGACAAATGCTACGAGAACCGCGAGTGGCCCTGGCCCTACCGGGAGCAGGATGCCCTGGGCGGCTTCGATCCCTATAGCAGCAGCAAGGCCTGTGTCGAGCTGCTGTGCGCGAGCTACCGCGACTCTTTCCTGCGCTCCTCTGGCGTTGCCCTGGGCACTGCGCGTGCGGGCAACGTGCTGGGTGGCGGGGATTGGTCTGCCGAACGCCTGTTGCCGGATATCTTTCGTGCCTGGCAGGCCGGTCAAGAGGTGACCTTGCGTTATCCCGATGCGACGCGACCCTGGCAGCACGTGCTCGACCCGCTGATGGGCTACCTGCAGCTGGCGCAGGGGCTGCTCACCGATGCCGAGCAGCATGCCGCAGCCTGGAACTTCGGCCCTGACAGCGCCGGGCTGGCCACCGTCGGCGAGATCGTCGAACGCCTTGCCAGCCGTTGGCCAGGCGAGGCTCGCTGGTCGGTTGCCAGTGATGCCCAGCCGCACGAAGCCGGTCTGCTGGCCCTGGACTCCAGCAAGGCGCGGCAAAAGCTTGGCTGGGCGCCGCGCTGGTCGCTGGATGACACCCTGAAACATACCCTGGACTGGCATCTGGCCTGGCGCGCAGGGCGTGACATGAACATCGTTACCCGCGAGCAGCTCGCGGTTCACCAAGGCGGAACCCATGAGTGACAGTACGGCGCAGCAGTTGCGCCAACAGATTGCCGAACTGGTCGGGCGTTACGCCGAGCTGCAGATGGCACCCAAACCCTTCGTGCCCGGGCAGAGCAGCGTTCCGCCTGCCGGCAAGGTGATCGGTGCGGGCGAACTGCAGGCCATGACCGAGGCCGTGCTGGATGGCTGGCTGACCACCGGGCGCTTCAACGAGGCGTTTGAAAAGCGCCTGGGCAAGTACCTGGGGCGCCGCTGCGTGCTCACCACCAACTCCGGCTCGTCGGCCAACCTGCTGGCGTTTTCCGCCCTGACCTCGCCACGCCTGGGTGAGCGAGCGATCAAGCCTGGCGACGAGGTGATCGGCGTTGCCGCCGGTTTCCCGACCACCGTCAACCCGATCCTGCAGTTCGGCGCGGTACCGGTGTTCGTCGATGTCGAGATGGGTACCTACAACATCAACCCGGCGCTGATCGAAGCGGCCATCGGTCCGAAGACCAAGGCCATCATGCTGGCCCATACCTTGGGCAATCCCTTCGACCTGAGTGTCATCCGCGCCCTGTGCGACAAGTACGGTCTGTGGTTGATCGAAGACTGCTGCGATGCCCTGGGTTCCACTTATCAGGGGCGCATGGTCGGCACCTTCGGTGATATCGGCACCCTCAGTTTCTACCCGGCGCACCACATCACCATGGGCGAGGGCGGAGCGGTGTTCACCGACTCCCCGTTGCTCAAGCGCATCATCGAGTCGTTCCGCGACTGGGGCCGCGATTGCTATTGCCCGCCGGGCGAGGACAACACTTGCAGCAAGCGTTTCTGCTGGCAGCTGGGTAGCTTGCCGGAAGGCTACGACCACAAGTACACCTACTCGCACCTGGGCTACAACCTCAAGATCACCGACATGCAGGCCGCATGCGCGCTGGCGCAGATGGATCGGGTCGACGATTTCGTTGCCGCGCGCAAGCGCAACTTCGCCTGGCTCGGCGAGCGCCTGGCCGGTTGTGCGGACAAACTGATCCTGCCGCAGGCCACCCGCGAAAGCGACCCTTCCTGGTTCGGCTATCCGATCACCTTGCGCGATGGCTGCGGCGTAAAGCGCGTCGAGCTGTTGCGCTACCTGGATGAGCAGGGCGTGGGTACACGCCTGCTGTTCGCCGGCAATCTGACCCGCCAGCCCTACATGCAGGGGCAGCAATACCGGGTGGCCGGCGAGCTGCCGGTAACCGACAAGATCATGAACGACACGTTCTGGATCGGCCTCTGGCCGGGTTTGAGCGACGACCATCTGGAGCATGCGGCGCGCAGTATCGAAACCTTCCTGCAGAGGCTGTGCTGATGCGCGCCTATGTCCTGTGTGGCGGTTTCGGTACACGCCTGCGCAGCGTCACGGACGCGCAGAAGGCCCTGGTACCCGTTCACGGTGAGCCCTTTCTGGCGCGCGTATTGAGCCAGCTGGCCAGTGCCGGCATCAGCGAAGGCGTGCTGTGTGCGCATTACCGCGCCGAGCAGGTGGCCGAGCAGCTTGCCGAGTTGTCTCGCCATGCGCAGCTGCCACTGTCGCTGGTGGTGGAGCAGAGCCCACTGGGCACGGGCGGCGCACTGCTCAATGCATTGCGTGAGCAGCCTGCTCAGGGGCGGTATCTGGTACTCAACGCCGACACCTTTGTGGACGCGCAAGGTTATCGGCAGATGCTGCTGAGCGAAGGCAATGCCGTGCTGGCTGCGCGGGTCGATGACCGCGGCCGTTATGGCAGCCTGGCGCTCGATGCCACGGGGCATCTGGCTGGCTTGCGGGAAAAGGGCCTGCAGGGGCCCGGCCTGATCAACGCGGGGGTTTATGCCTTCACCGCGCCGGCCTTCGCCGACATTCCCGTTCGCGCGTGCTCCATGGAGCACGATCTGTTGCCCGGGTTGCTCCAGCGAGAGACCGTATCCGTTGTCGATTACAGCGGGCGCTTTATTGATATCGGCACGCCAGAATCGCTCGCGCGCTACACCGACGAATTTTTTCCGGATTTATCGCTATGAGCCTGCTGGTGCAGAACCTGAGCATTGGCGAACGCCAGAGCATTCTTGATGCGGTCAAGTGCATCGAGGCAGGCGCCTTGCAGATCGCCTTTGTGGTGGCCGACGATCAGCGTTTGCTGGGTGTGGTCACCAACGGTGATGTACGTCGCCACCTGCTGCAGGGCGGCCAGACCGACCTGCCGGTAACCACCTGCATGAACAGCCATTACCGCGCCGTTCAGGCTGGTGCGTCGCGCGAGGAGTTGCTCAAGGCATTCGACCTTGGTTTCAACGCCATCCCGGCCGTGGATGAGCAGGGGCGCCTAGTCGAGGTCTACACCCGGCTGATGGCAGCCAGCCCGGAAGTGCCGGTGCTGGCACGGGCACGTGCGCCGGTACGCATGAGCTTCTGCGGCGGCGGTGCCGACCTGACCTATTTCTTCATCGACCACCCGGCAGCGGTGCTCAGCTGTACCGTCGGGCTCTATGCCCATGCCACCCTGGTTCCCCGGGGCGACCGCGGCATCCGTATTTTCTCCGAGGACCTGGGGCGGGAGGAGGACTACGACTCCCTGGCCGATCTGCTGGCCGCCAGTGAAAAAAGCCTGTTGGCGACCATCGTTTCGGTGATCAAGCCGCAATACGGCTTCGACCTCTACCTGCGCTCGGACTTTCCGGTGGGCTCCGGGCTGGGTGGCTCTTCCGCTGCGACCACGGCCACCATCGCGGTATTCAATGAACTGCGCCAGGATCGCTGGAGCACTTACGAGATCGCCGAACTGGCGTTCCAGGCCGAGCGCCTGTGCTTCGGTATCGCCGGTGGCTGGCAGGACCAGTACGCCTCGGCGTTCGGCGGCTTCAACCTGATCGAGTTCGAGAACCAGCGCAACCTGGTGCACCCGATTCGCCTGGAAGAGGCGATCCGCAATGAGCTGGAATCCTGCCTGGTGTTGTGCGACACCGGCATTTCCCACGACTCCGGCCGTCTGCATGATCTGCAACGCGAGGAGATGCAGGCTGAGTCCTCGCAAACCGACCTGCTGCACGCCAGCGTGGCGCTGTGCCGGCGCATGCACCGCTATCTGATTCGCGGTGAGCTGCGCGATTTCGGCCTGTGCCTGGACGAAGCCTGGCGTCTGAAAAAGCGCTTTTCCTCGGCCATCAGCCATGGGCGCCTCGACGAGATCTACGCCGCTGCACTGGCGGCCGGCGCGCTCGGCGGCAAGCTGCTCGGCGCCGGTGGCGGTGGGTTCTTCCTGTTCTACGTACAACCCCAGCATCGCCAGCGGGTGGTGCATGCGGTGCGCGCACTGGGCTGCCAGACTCAAGGCTTCCGCTTCGAGTCCTGCGGTGTTACTTCCTGGCGGACGAAAATCCAATGACCCCAATTATTCTCGATGGCATCGCCCTGGGTGGCGAGCGTGTCTATGTCATCGCCGAAGCCGGCAACAACCATAACGGCTCGCTGGCATTGGCCAAGCAACTGGTGGATGCCGCCATTGCGGCGGGCGCCGACTGCGTCAAGTTCCAGTTGCGCAACCGCGAGGCGCTGTACCGGCGCAAGGCCGATGGCTCGCGTGCCGAAGACCTCGGCGTGGAGTACATCCAGGACCTGCTGGACAAGGTCGAACTGAGCCTTGACGAGCATCGCCAGCTGCGCGCCTACTGCGCGCAACAAGGCATCACCTACCTGTGTACCCCCTGGGATGAACCCAGTGTCGATGCCTTGGCCGCGTTCGACGTGGCGGCGCTGAAAATCGCCTCGGCGGACCTCTGCAACCCCTACCTGATCGCCAAGGCCGCCAGCCTGGGCAAACCGCTGATCCTGTCCACCGGCATGTCCTTCGAGCACGAAATCATCCGTGCCATCGAACAGCTCAATGCCCTGGGCACGCCCTTCGCGCTGCTGCACTGCAACAGCGCCTACCCGGCGCCGGAAGGGGATATCCAGCTCGGCTATCTGCGCCGCTTGCAGCAGCTGCACGGCCTGATCGGCTACTCCGGCCATGAGCGCGGCATCGCCATTACCCTAGGTGCCGTAGCCCTGGGTGCCAAGCTGGTGGAGCGCCACATTACCCTGGACCGCAACATGGAAGGCCCGGATCACCTGGCCAGCCTGGAGCCTGCCGAATTCCGCCAGCTGGTGGATGGCATCCGCCAACTGGAGCTGGCGCTGCCCTGGCAAGGTCCTGGCCGTCATGCCAGCCAAGGGGAATTGCTGAACCGCGAGAACCTCGGCAAGAGCGTGATCGCTGCATGCGAGATCCCCCGTGGTGCAGTCCTGGAGCCGGGTATGCTGCGCATCGCCAGCCCTGGCCAGGGCCTGGCGCCATACCGGCTGCCGGAGCTGCTGGGCAAGCCAGCCCAGCGCGACATCGCCCAGGGTGATTTTCTGTTCGAGAGCGACCTGCAGGAACAGCCTGCCGAGCAGAAGCTTGCGTTCGACATGCCGATTCGTTGGGGGGTGCCGGTGCGCTATCACGACTTCCTCGATTACCGTCGGCGCATCGAGCCGGATCTGTTCGAGTTTCACCTGTCCTACCGCGACCTCAGCCTGAAACCGCAGCCCTTCCTGGCCCAGGTGGAATGCTCGCGCCTGGTGGTTCACGCCCCGGAGCTGTTCGAGAACAGCGAACTGCTGGACCTGGTGGCGGACGACCTGGCCTATCGCCGGCGCTCTATCGACAACCTGCAGCGCGTGGTCGATGCCACCCTGCAGATCGGCGAGTTCTTCCCCGCAGCCGATGCCCGGCTGATCGTCGCCAACATCGGTGGTTTTTCTGCCGACGCGCCACGCCCGCTGGCCATGCGCCCCGAGCTCTACGAGCGTTTCCATGACGCCTGTCGCCAGGTGGACTTCGCCGGCACCGAGCTGATCCCGCAGAACATGGCGCCGTTCCCCTGGCACTTCGGCGGTCAGCGCCACCAGAACATTTTCATGATGCCCGACGAACTGGCGGCCCAGGCCCGCGAGCATGGCCTGCGCCTGTGCCTGGACCTGTCGCACCTGCAGATGACCTGCTTCCACTTCGGCCTCGACTTCCAGGCCGCACTGGCGCTGCTGCTGCCGCACTCGGCGCACCTGCACGTGGCGGACGCCAAGGGCACCAACGGCGAAGGCGTGCTGATGGGCACCGGCGACATCGACTGGCCGGCCAGCTGGGCACAGATTCGCCAACATCCCGAGGTCAGCTTCATTCCTGAAGTCTGGCAAGGGCACAAGGATCATGGGGCCGGCTTCTGGTCGGCACTGCAGTATTTGACGCGGCTTGCTTAAGTGCCGGTTTCGAGGGGGAATTCAAGGTGACACAGACTATCCGTGTAGCGGACTACATCATGGAGCGCCTGGCGCGTCTGGGCGTGGGGCAGGTCTACTTCCTGCCTGGCGGCGGTGCCATGCACCTCAACGACGCGTTGGGGCGCCACCCTGAGCTTGAGCCGGTGCTGTGCCTGCACGAGCAGGCGGCGGCGATTGCCGCTGAAGCCGCCGGCAAGCTCACCGGTGGTCCGGCGGCGTGCATGACCACCTGCGGCCCGGGCGCGACCAATACGGTTACAGCAGTGCTCGGTGCCTGGCTGGACTCGACACCGGTGTTCTTCGTGTCCGGCCAGGTCAAAAGTGCTGACCTCAAGGCCGGTACTGGCTTGCGCATGCTGGGCGTGCAGGAAGCCGACATCGTTTCGATTGTCGAACCGATCACCAAGGCGGCGGTCACCCTGACCGACCCCGAGGCGGTAGCCGAGGTCTTCGACCAGCTTGAACATGCCGCGCTCAGCGGCCGTCGTGGCCCGGTGTGGCTGGATGTACCTCTGGATGTGCAGGCTGCCCGGATCGACCCCGCGACCTTGCGCCGGGCGCAGTTGCCTGCGGCCAGCGAGCAACCGGACATCAGCGCGGCGGTTGCGCAAACCTTGAGCTTGCTGCGCCAAGCCAAGCGCCCGGGCATCATCGCCGGTAGCGGCATTCGCATGGCGGGTGCGGTTGAAGCTTTCAACCAGTTGATCGAAGCCGCAGGCGTACCGGTCATGCCGACCTGGCTGGCCATGGACATCATCGAAGACGAGCATCCACTTTACGGTGGCCGTCCTGGCTCCATTGCACCGCGCTGGGCCAACTTTGCCCTGCAGAACTGCGACCTGCTGATTGTCCTTGGCTCGCGTCTGGATATGGCCTTGACTGCCTACAACCATGCCCACTTCGCGCCCTATGCGAAGAAAGTCGTGGTGGATATCGACCCGGCGGAAATCGCCAAGCTGCAGATGCCCATCGAGGTCTCGGTAGTCTCCGACGTCAAACCCTTCATCGAAGCGTTGGCTGCGCAAATCGGCCGTGATCGCCTGCCGTCCTACGCTGACTGGCTGGCGCGCATCGCGCAATGGCGGGAGCAATACCCGCTGCTGCAGAGCGAGCACGCCGACGACAGCCAGGGCGTGAGCATGTACTACTTCACCGACCAGTTGTCCTCGCTGCTCAATGAAGGTGACGTGATCGCGCCGGGCAGTTCAGGTTTCGCCTCCGAGTTGTTCCTGCTCAATCTGCGCCTCAAGAAGGGCCAGCGTTGCTTCCACAACCGTGGCACGGGCTCGATGGGTTTTGGCATCCCGTCGGCAATCGGCGCGTGCCTGGCCTCCGGGCGCAAGCCGACCGTCTGTGTTGAAGGCGACGGTGGCTTGCAGTTGAACATCCAGGAGCTGGCGACCCTGGCCGCGCAGAAGCTGCCGGTCAAATGCTTTGTCATCAACAATCAGGGCTATGCCTCGATTCGTGCATCGCAAAGTGCGCATTTCAAGCTGCTGGTCGGTGCCGATGCCACCAGCGGCCTGCAACTGCCGGATCTGGCCCAGCTGACCAGTGCCTATGGCGTGGGTTACGCGCGCATCGAGTCGCATGCCGACCTGCAGGCCAACCTGCAGGCTGTGCTGGAGCGCGATGGCCCGGTGATCATCGAGGTGCTGGTCCAGGTCGAAGAACCACGGATACCGCGTGTCATGACCCGCATGGATGAAAACGGCAAGCCGGTAACCGGTGCCCTGGAAGACTTGTATCCGTTCCTCAGCAGCGAAGAGCTGGCGCAGCAGATGGCCGTTTCCCTGGAAGCCCAGGCATGAAAGTGTGGCTCAAGCGCCGCTTGACCGGGTTGTGCTACGGCTACCTGCGTAGCCAGCGCGACTGGGCGCATGAAAAATCGCCGCGGGTGCGTCATGCCCGCGTGCTGCCCATGGCCAGCCACGCGCCCTGGGTCAATGACAGCGCGTTTCTGAAGACTTACGAGAGCGTGCGTCAGCACACGCTGGTCGACATCATGCGCTTGTACGAGCTGTGGACGCTGGCGCGTCAGCTGGAGCACGTCGAGGGTGATTTTCTCGAGGTTGGCGTGTGGCGCGGTGGCTCGGGGTGCTTGCTGGCAATGGCCGGCCAGCGTGAGGGGCGTAGCGTGTTCTTGGCTGATACCTTCACTGGCGTAGTCAAGGCCGGGGCACACGACACCCGCTACAGCGGTGGCGAGCATGCCGACACCGACGTCGGTCTGGTCCTGGAGTTGGCCAAGCGCTGCCAAGTGGCAGATAGCGTGCGCGTACTGGTCGGCATGTTCCCAGAGAGCAATGCCGAACGGGTCAGCGACAGGCTGGCGTTGCTGCATATCGATGTGGACGTTTTCGAGTCCGCCCGCGATGTATTGCTTTGGGCTGCCCCCAGGCTTGTGCGCGGCGCCGTGGTGGTGTTCGACGATTACGGGTTCTACGGCTGTGAAGGGGTAACGCGCATGGTCGATGAGTTCGTCGCGCAGAACAGCGGATATCGCTTCCTGCACAACCTCAATGGGCATGCCGTGCTGATCAAGGTAGCGGACCATGGCGAATGAGTTCGGCTACGACCACCTGCTGATCTACGGGGCCAGGCTCGCCGGGCGGCGTGTACGGGACTATCTGGCTGCTCGTGGGCAGCGCGTGGATGCTTTTCTCGATCGCGATGAAAGCCTGGCTGAAGTGGACGGAGTACCGGTCTTCAGCGCTCAGGGCTGGGCTGCCAAGCATGACCCGGCCAAAGCCTGTGTGTTGATCGGTGTGTTCAACGCCCATGTGGATACCAAGACCATTTTCGATGATCTGGAGGCTTTGGGGTTTGGCCGTCTGGTCAGCCTGGTCGAGTTCGTACGCCTTTATCCAGAAGACCAGCCATTTCGTTACTGGCTGGTTGCCCCCGGCTTCTATGAACAGCATGCATCGCGTATTGCAGCGTTGCGCGTTGCGCTTGAGGATGAAGCCAGCAAACAGCTGCTGGACGCGATAGTCGAGTACCGCACCCTGGGTGATCCGCGTTGCCTTCCTGCGGTCACAGGCCAGCAGTATTTCCCGGCAGACCTGCCGCGCTTGCCGGAACCACTGCGCTTTATCGATTGCGGTGCCTACGTCGGCGACACCGTTGAGGAATTGCTGGCTGCCGGGTTTGCCTTTACCAGCCTTGCGACATTCGAACCGGATCTGGATAACTACCGCCAGCTGACGGCGCAGCTTGGCAAGGTGCCGGGCGCGATTCATTTTCCTTGCGGCGTGTCGGACAGCAACCGCTTGAGCGGATATGACCCCAGCCTGGGGGCGGGTGGCCACCTTGTCGAATCTGGCGGCAATCCGGTGTGCTGTGTGCGCCTGGATGATGCCTTGCCAGGGTTCGCGCCGAACTTCCTCAAGATGGATATCGAAGGCGAAGAGCCGGCAGCGCTGCGAGGCGCGCAGGCGCTGCTGCGTGCCCATCGCCCGCACCTGGCCATCAGCATCTATCACCGTGCGGAACATCTCTGGGAAATAGCCGAGCAGTTGCAAGGCTATGAGTTGGGCTACCGCTTCTATCTGCGCTGTCACTCGCCCAGTAGCTTTGATGCAGTGCTCTACGCGATACCTGGAAAGCCGTGAGCAGCATCTCTGCTTTTTCATCAGCGAAATGCCTGGCGGTCGCTTTGCAAGGAAATTGGACGTGCGGTCAATGAATAAACCTTCGACGATAGACGAGCCCGTCGTCATCTACGGTGGCGGTCAGATAGGTGTTGGTTTTTGCCGGCGCTTGCTGCAAGGCGGCGTGAATGTTCGCGCCATCATCGATCGCAATCCGCAGGGCGTAACGAATGCGCCGGTCCCGGTGATGACGGTGGAGCAGTGCATTCAAAGCAATGGCAATGCGCTGGTGTTCGTGGCGATAGGCAATGGCCTTGCCCACCCGGCCATTGCACGTGCCTTGCACGGCGTTGGCTACAAGAGGGTCTTGCACCTGCCCGTGTTTCTTCGCGGGGAAAGGGCGGCGGCCATGACGCAGGCGTGGAACGCATTTTATTCGGGTGATTATGCAGTGCCGTTCTGCAGTGTCGACGAACTGTACACCGTACGTGCCGGCGACTACCTGTTGGGCGCGTTTTCAGATTATGTGACGGCCATCGTGCACAAAGATGATGTCTACACCGTAAGGCGATCCTACGAAGGCATCGAGCACGATTACGCTGATTACTTTAAATGGCAAGGCCAGGAACAGGACGTTATCGACAAGGCGACCAATGTCCGGCTGGATGATCCGGCGGTCAAGGCGCTACTGCCTTGTGATGAATTGTTTACCCAAGAACAATTGGATTTCTATCGCGCGAAAACCTTCTTTGATATGGGCCACTATTATCGCGAGGCGGCGTCCGTCGCGGTGTTTGATGGTGTCTTGCATCGCTTCAATATCCTCGATGGCTCTCACCGCGCCTTCTATCTGGAGCGTCAGGGCTTCGATGGTATCCCGCTGAAAATGAAGCGCGCGGAATGGGACGCTTATTTCAGAGAGCGCCAGGCGCAGGCGCTGATGGATCATTGCAGGCAGTTGCAGTCGCTCCCGGCAGTCGTCAAGCATCCTGCTTTCATGTCATTCCCGGTACTCGAGCGTGAGCCAGACGCCGAGTTCCTGCGCCTGCTCGAGGGGGTGTGCCCGCCATGCTGTTGACTGCTGATACGCCGATAATCCTGTACGGTGCTGCCCATCGTGGAACGATGGTTTCGCGCTATCTGAAGGGGCGCCTTAACGTTGTTGGCTTTATCGACAAGCGTGCTGCCGAGATAACCCATCACGAGGGGCTGCCGGTCAGCTGTGTCGCCGATGCAGATAAAACGGCACTCGTCATCGTCTGTGTAAACAACATTTTTGAACACGAAAGCATTGCACTGAGTCTGGCGGCAGAGGGGTTCGAGCGGGTTGTCTTTTGCCCTGTAAACGGGTCCAACATGGCGTGGCGATCCGCTGAAGAGCGGACGCAGATGGCAAGTGTTCACAACGCTATCATCGACGAGCAGCTGGCCTTGCCCGTCGAAGTTCCCGCTTTGCATGGGCTGTTTCGTCCGGAGTACAAGGATGATGCGCTGATCAGTGCCGAAGACGCTGAGGTGCTGGCGTGGATACCCGCCTGGTTGGTCTGTGCACGCCGAAACGGCAATGGGCTGTTCAAGGACAGCCCGGTGTTTACCCTGTTCCCCTACCTGGAGCTGTTCAAGTGGTTCGATGGCGAGGCTGACGCAACCCCGAACCATTACATGGACCTCTACTGTCGCAACGCGGCCGATCAATTCGGTATCGCGCAAACAGACGCGTGGGTGGAAAACGTGCTCAGAAGCCGCAGGCAGGTGTATGAGCGCATGCGGCAAACCGAATCCGTCGATCCCTTGTTCTTCTTGAATCATGCGGTCAAGGCGGATTGGAACAGTGATGAAAGTCACTTCAACATGGACAGCGGCAAGCACCGTGCAGCGTTCCTGATCCATCGCAAGCGCTCACTGGTTCCGCTCAAACTATCCAATGCGGACTATGAGGCCTACCTCAATCGGCCCGCGTTGAAGGCACTGATCGATTGCATGCTGCGATCCAGCATCACCGAACTGCCTTATCCCGTGATGCATTCGTACTTTCTGAGAGTCCCTTACCGGGCAGAAAGTGCTTTTTATGAGACGTTGCTGAAGTCATGCCGTGCCCTCGTGCTGAAGAATTTCAGCGAGACCGGCAGGGTTAGCCTTGGCGGCGTTCGACTGCGGGTAGAAAGCGCGGATCTTGAGCCATTGGCACAAGCGTTTGCCGTGCTGGGTTGTTCAGTTCACCACACTTATCAAGCAAGCGAGTTTGACCGAGCTGTCAGGGATTTGTATCGCATTTCCGATCGCTTCGCCCGGGCGGGCCATGTGCCGGCGGCGTGTGACTTTGTACTGGATGAGTGGGTGGCTCGATAATGCGTGCGCAACTGATTGATGTGTGTGCGAAGCCTGACTTGCAGGAGCAGGTGGACGATGTCATTGAGCGAATGGAGCGGCACTGTCCAGTGCGCATCCTGTGCTACTCGCTGATGGGCTCCATTCCCCTTGGTATGGGGAATGCTTCGTCTGATTATGATTTGCTGGCATTTTACCAGCCGCAGAAAGTAATAAGTCCAGATCAGTACGATGTGATCAATAACAAGAGCCCTCTGCTGGGGGCGGCGCATCTTGCCGGGCAGGTGAATTTGCTGCTGGCTGACAGTGAGCTGTGTTCGTCGCGCTTTGTGGAGATGCCTGAGGCGGTTTTTTCTCGAGACTATCCTCATCACCTGAATTCGCTGACAGTTCATGATCGTGCGTTTGATATTTCCGTGGTGCCTGGTGACACCTCGCCCAAGGTGGCCTCGATTTTTTCCGATATGTTTTATTATGGCGGCGGTGTGTTGACCGATCGCCTGGGTAGCGTTCGAGATAATTTTGCGCAGATGAAACACTTTCTTCGCGTCTACGACTTTTGCAAGCGCCGGTTTGTGACTACCTATGGACGGCTTCAGTACTACCTTGTCGAGCCGGGTAACGTCAGGCTGCGTACCTATTTGCAAAGTATCAACGATATATTGGCCATTGAGTATGCGCTCGATCGCCTCGATGTGCCGCCGGCAGATGTTTCGGTGATGTTGAATTATCTTGATGATGCGCAGGTGCTGGATATTGCCCGGCACTATGTCGAGATTAACAGCAGCACCACGATGGCAAAGGAAAAGCTACTGCTTGATCCAAACCCGATCTTGAATCAATGGATCTCCGAGAGGCTGGAGCGGATAAGGCCACGCTTGGTGGCGTTGTACCCGCACCGCGCAGATGCACTGTTCAACGTCGTTATTGATTGACTAGGGCGAGCGCGTTGTTTTGGGTGCTTGGTTTGATTTTTGTTGCAGGATGGCAGTCCCCGGTCATTCTGATCTGTTAGGCAGGTAATAAGATGAATGCTGGCTTGTCCTCGCTCGGTGCCGATTTTTCGCAGATGCAGAAAGATTGCCTCTATTCCTTTGCACTTGCGTCAGGCCAGCGTGTGCCGGTTTGCTGGTCGGAAGCGCTTCTGCGTGATGCTCAAGACCGCATCGTGGTCAGGCACCCCTCAAGGCTGGAGGCTTTATCACGCCTTGATGACTACCCCAATATCAAGCGCTTGCTGGACTCGCAGACTGGCCTGGCCGATTTGGCGGAGTTCAAGCGCCAGGCCCGCGACTGCCTGAATGAAGGGTTCTATATCTTTGGCGCCTTCAAGGTCGGTTTGCGCGTGGCGCGTCACGCGCAATTGCGGGGTGTTGAGGTCAAAGGGTTTCTCGACAATGACCGCGCCAAGGACGGTAGTTCATTGGAAGGGCTTTCGATCTCTCATCCTTCCAGTCTTTCGCTTGAAAATGCTGTCGTCGTTGTTGCCAGTGGCAGGCATGGCAACGCCATCTCCAGGCAATTGAGTCAGGTGCCGGGGATTCGTCTGGTCAACATGCACGAGTTTCTGTACGCACTTGATGGCCCGGGGCCGGGCTTGGGTTGCGAGCAGTTTTCAAGTTTTGTCGAAGCGCCGTTGCGTGACCCTTGGCGCTTCATCTCTGCTTTCTTGTGTCTGGATGATGAACCGTCACGTAAGGTGTTCGATGCGTTGATCGGCATGCGAATTCGCCTGTCTATCGCCTCTGCAGAGCAGGCCAAGTCGCCTTGGGATGAAGAGTATTTCGACAAGGCATTCGTACGGCCCGAACAAGCAGCGCGCTTTGTGGACGCCGGTGCAGCAGCTGGCGATACCCTGCATCGCCTGGAGAAGCATTTTGGGCCAGTCGAGCAGGCCTGGCTGTTCGAGCCCGAATTACCGGCGTACTACGAAGCGCTCAAGAGTGTCGCCGATCGCCCTGATGTATGGCTGTTCAATATGGGGCTGGACGCAGTGCCCAGTCGAGCTGTCTATCAGCCGGAGTTGACGTATGACATTGCCGGCGAGTTGAGCAGCGATGTGCCCGCAAACATCACCTCTTTCATTCAGGGCGTGCCTCTGGATGCCGTGGTGCCGGGTAAGGTTGGCTTGTTCAAGCTCGACATCGAGGGCATGGAAGCCTCTGCCTTGCGGGGCGCACGTACGATCATCAAGCGCGACAAGCCTGTGTTGGCTGTCTGTGCCTATCATCGTTCCGACGATTATTGGTACTTGATGGATGAAGTGCAGTCCATCCGCGGCGACTACAAAGTGGGCATTCGTTTATACGCGGACATTCTAGAAGACATCACCTTGTATTTTTATTAGGGCAGTGGGCTGCGGCGGCATTTCCATTCCTCGTTCCAAATACCCATGAGTTCCTGACGCCAATGCCTAGTTTTTCCTTGCATTCACCCATTATCAGCCGCGCGTTGCAGGCCATTCCTTCCACCCTGGGCTTGCACAACGCGCTGGCTGGGCAGCATGTGCTGGTCACCGGCGGTACAGGTTTCTTTGGCTTGTGGTTGTTGGCCTTGTTTCAACAACTGAACCAGCAAGGCGCAGGGGTGACGGTCACTGTTCTGTCACGCAACCCATCGCGATTTCTGGAGGCACAGCCCTGTTACCGTGATTGCGCCTGGCTGCATTGGGTCGGTGGTGATGTGCGTGATCTGCAGGCCGTTCCTGGGCAGCCAGTGAACCTGATCATTCATGCGGCAACCGATACGTCCTCGGCGGCCCATGGCAAGCCGTTGGAAATCTTCGACACCATCGTCGCTGGCGCGCGCCGGGTACTCGACTTGGCGGTGCGCACCCGGGCACGCGTGCTCCTGACGGGCTCGGGCGCACAGTATGGGGCTTTGCGGGCTGGGGCAGATCATGCTGCCGGGATCGCCGAGGGCTTCGCTGGCGCTTGTGCCAGCAACAGCGCAGGGAGTGCCTATGCCGAAGGTAAGCGGGCCCAGGAAACCTTGGGCGCGATTTATGCACAGACCCACGGCATTGACGTAATCATGGCGCGTTGCTTTGCCTTTTCCGGGCCAGGTCTGCCGCTCGATGGCCATTTTGCCATTGGCAACTTTGTTCGTGATGCCCTGTGTGCGGATCAGGTCGAGATCCGCTCTTGCGGCACTGCAGTGCGTAGCTATCTGCACGGTGCAGACCTGGCCGCCTGGCTGCTGGCGTTGCTGGTGAACGGCAAAGCCGGTGAAGCCTACAACGTGGGCTCCGATCAGGCGATCAGCATTGCCGATCTGGCGCATCGCGTTGTCTCGCGAGTGGCGCCAGGCAAACAGGTGCGGATCATGGGGCGTACCGAAGGTGCGGCCCCTTCGTTTTATGTACCGGATATCAGCCAGGCCCGCGAGGCGGGGCTGGATGTCTGGACCACCCTGGATCAGTCGATCGACAGCATGGCTGTCTGGGCGAAATCCATGGGTTATGGCATTTGAATTTCAACGAGGCTGCGTGTGAGCGAGGCCGTGACAGAGGGGATGCGTGATGGATTGGGCCTCAATTGCAGGCGGTAGTTGCCAGGGTGCGCCTTGGCGAGTGGGTATCGCCGGGGTTCAGCTGGGGCAGGAGCACAAGGCATTTCTCATCGGCGATGAGCAATGGCAGAAGCTGCAGACCCTGATTCCTCTTGGCCCGTTGCAGGCCTACGGTAACGCCAACGGCCTCGTCTTCGAGCGAATCGCTGTATCAGACGTCGCCGGTCACTACGACAGTGTGCTTCTGATTGAGCAGGCTTATTCAAGCACCCAGGTGCTGACTTTATCCTCTGGCACGCGCAGCTATCTGATGCGGCTGGAGAGCTCCGTCGATGGCTCGCAGTTGCTCGAGCAGTTCGACAGGGTATTTTTACCTGCCCAAGAGGCTTTCACAGGCCAGCATCTGGTGCGACTCAATCAGCCGCTGGAGCTGCCGCTTGCTGAATTGGCCCCGCGCCCGGCTTTCAAAGGCAAGGCCAGTGTGCTTGGGCGCGACGATATCGAGTTGCAGCGAGCACACTTCGCGCTGTGCGATCATGAGCCCGAATTAGCTGATTGGTTGTCCCCGCAGTGGCAGTCTTGCCTGTTGTCGGGCACCGTGCCTGTGCATACCGCAGCCACTTCGCTGCCAGCGTGGTTTCCGCGTGATTGCTATGTAGACGGCAGTGTATTTAGCAATAGAGCAGACTTGTTCGCCTTCCTTGATGGCATGGCATGGGCGGAATACGAGGCACTGGCAAGTCGCCTGCGCTCGTTTCTCATGCAGGGCAGTGCTCGGCCGGATGAGCGTATTTACCCTTATACCGTCGATTTCTGGATCAATGCGCTGACGTCGGGCATTGCGCTGGACGCCTCTGAGGTTCGTGGTGTTGCGCCGTTGTTGAGCGTCGTTATCCCGGCCTATAACTATGGTCGGTATTTGGGGCAGGCGGTACGGTCCGTATTGGATCAGGGTGTCGAGGGCATTGAAGTCCTGGTTGTGGACAATGCTTCGACGGACAACACGCAATCGGTCATGGCCGAGTTTTCGTCTGATACGCGGGTGCGCTATATGCGCAACCGACGAAACTTCGGGGCCGGCAACAGTTCCCAGAATGGCTTTTGGGTCGCCAAAGGCAAATACATAGTTTTATTCATGGCCGACGATTATATGAATCCCGGTCATGTCATGCGCCTGCTGCCTGCTCTGGAAAGCAATGCCGATCATGCCCTGGGTTACAGCCCGATCTGTTGGGTTGATGAGCAGGGTGATCCTGTAGAAGGGCCAAGCCACCCCGGTCACCGCAGTGAAGATTACACGGGCGGGCGTAATGAGGTTGCGGACCTGCTGATTTACGACAGCTATATCACCCCCTCTGCGGCCATCATTCGCAGGGACGCCTTTTTCAAGGCGTGGCGTCGTGATGTCAGAATTCGCGGGTCTGGTGACTGGCAGCTCATGGTTCAGCTTGGGGAGCTGTTCCCTGACTTTGTTTTCACCACCGTGCCGGGTGTGAGCTATCGCGTTCATGCGGCGCAGCACTCCCATGAGTTCTATGTCTCTTCGGCGCCGCTGGAAGGGCATACCTGTATTCTCGAGGGCGTACTCGAACGTGGCAATGAGGGTCGCCTGAAAGGCTATGAGCGTGAGGTTGCTGCGCATCTCAAGCGCAGGCTGACGCTTTATCCGCACGAGCAGGATACTGCGTTGGGCAAACGGGTACGGCAATTGTGTGGGCGCCTGCAAGCCCTGGCTGAAGACGCTGAGCGAGCGATGTTCTCCATCATCGTCACCACGTATAACCGTCCAGAATTGCTCAGGGATGCGCTGAACAGCATTGGCCGGCAGTCCTTCAAGGACTTCGAAGTCATCCTGGTCAATGACAACGGCGATCCGGTCGAATCACTGCTGGCCGAGTGCGATTTTCCTGTCACCTATATTCGCCAAGGCCGAAATCGCGGTCCAGCCGCTGCCCGCAATACCGCCTTGCGATTAGCCCGTGGCCGCTACGTCGTCTATCTGGACGATGACGACTTGTATCTGCCCAACCATCTCGAAGCATTGGCTACCGCGCTGGCTGACCACCCCGACACCGTTGTGTATACGGATGCGGTGCTCGTTGAGGAAACGATAACGGCGGGCAAGCGCAGCGAAGTGGCGCGTGAGCAGCGCTATCCCCACGAGGCGTACTCCAGGGAGCGCTTGCTGGTTAACAACTATATTCCGGTCAACACCTTTGCCTGCCCTCGTGCGCTTGCCCTTGCGGTGGGCGACTTCGACGAGTCGCTGGCCGGCTTGGAGGATTGGGATTTCCTCATGCGCTTGAGCGCTCGAAGCGCATTCCATCATATTCATTGCGAGACAGTGGAAGTCCGCATGCGCCGGGATGTCAGTGCACCTGCACGGCGTTCGGAACAGGCACTCAAAGATTACCCGGCGCTTTACCGCGAGTTGTATGCGCGCCATAGCGACTATGGTAGCGAAGAAGTCAAGCGCGGGCGCCAGCAAATGCTGGAGCATCTGGGTGAAAAGCCCAAGGCGGCGACACTCCAGGACTGGCTGGGTGCACGCGTTCCGGATGCCGCGCAGAGTCGTCTGATCGAACAGCGTCTGCAAGCGCATCAGGGCGGTCCGGTGATCGGGATTATCGTCCTGGACGCTGATGGCCACCTGGATGCATTGAATGCCTCAGTGCAAAGCTTGAGTCGCGAAAATTGCCTCTATGCCACGCTGAAAATCATCGCATTGACAGCAGGGGAGGCGCCCGCGCCTGCGCTGCAGAACAACCTGCATTGCCTGCATCTGACTGAGGCCAGCCTGAGCGATCAGCTCAACCAGGTGGTTCAGGCAGGTGAGTTCGACTGGTTCATGCTGGTTGAGGCGGGCAGTGAGTTCACTGCGAGCGGCTTGCTGATTGCCGCGCTTGATCTGTTGGCAGCGCCAGGCTGTCGGGCAGTTTACGGTGATGAAGCTTTGCGTGCCGATGGAGCGGCAATCGGCGCTGCGCTGCGTCCTGATCTCAACCTTGATCTGCTGCTCAGTTTCCCGGCGAGCATGTCGCGCCACTGGCTGTTCAACCGCCAGGTGTGGCTGGAAATGGGTGGGTTCCGCCAGGAGGCGGGCCAGGCTATCGAACTGGATTACATCCTGCGCCTGATCGAGGCGGGCGGTTTCGAGGGGCTGGGGCATATCAGCGAGCCGTTGTTGATCAGCAATGCCCCGTCGCTGCGCGACTGCCCGGATGAGCGCGAGGTCATCCAGCGTCATTTGCATGCGCGCGGTTTTGCCCAGGCTCGCGTCGAGTCTCGTTTGCCCGGGCGTTATGAACTCGTCTACGGCGCTTCCGGCGACGTATCGATCAGCATCCTGATCCTGCTCCAGGGCAACAGCGCGGAGCGGGCGCAGCGTTGCATGGAAACCATTCTGGAGAAGAGCACCCATCGAAATTACGAGGTGCTCCTACTGGCGTCGAATGATGCCGGCCCTGCGGTGAGCAGCTGGCTTGATGGCGTTGCCCAGCTCGGTGTCGATAGCATTCGTTGCATGCGTTTCCCTGCCGGCATGGCACCGGTGCGCATGCGCAACCAGGCCGCCGCGCAGGCCCGTGGTGACTTCCTGCTGTGGCTGGACGAAGGCGCTGCCGTGCTTGATAACGATTGGTTGCAGCAGATGCTCAACCACGGCATGCGCCAAGAAGTCGGCGTAGTGGGGGCCAAGCTGGTGGGCGGGGAGGCTACCATCAGCCACGCCGGTTTCGTGCTCGGTCTGAACGGGCCGGTTGGCGAAGCCTTTGCCGGCCAGTCGATGGATGCCCCCGGTTATATGCAACGCCTGCAGATCGACCAGAACTACGTCGCGGTCAGCGGCAAGTGTCTGCTGATAAACAAAGGGCTGTTCCACGAGCTGGGCGGTTTCGACGAGACGCCTGAGCTGCAGCGTTGGGCGGATGTTGATCTGTGCCTGCGTCTGCATCGTGCCGGCTACCTGAATGTCTGGACGCCGCGTGTGCAGATGCTGCTCAGCGAGGATGCCGCAACGCCGGCCAGCATCGAGCAAGAAGATGCCTTGTATGCCCGCTGGTTGCCTGCACTGGCGCGAGATCCGTTCTATAACCCGAACTTCTCGCTGTCTTGCGCCAATGGCTTCGGCCTGGAGTGCGCCGAGCTGAGCTGGCGACCGTTGTCGTCCTGGAAGCCGCTTCCGACGATCCTGGCCCACGCGGCGGATGATGGAGGGTGTGGCAATTACCGGGTTATCCAGCCGCTCGATGCGCTCAAGCGCGAGGGGCTGGCCGAGGGGCAGCTGTCCTGGGCTCACCTGACGCCGGCTGAACTTGAGCGTTACCAGCCGGACAGCATCGTGCTGCAGCGCCAGATCGGCGACCAGCAGATTGAGCACATGCGTCGGATGCACGCGTTTTCACGGGCGTTCAAGGTCTTCGAGCTGGACGACTATTTGCCTAACCTGCCGCTCAAGAGTGTGCACAGGGCGGACATGCCCAAGGATATTTTGCGCGCCCTGCGCCGCGGCCTGGCTTATGTGGACCGCTTCGTCGTCTCTACGCAGCCGCTGGCCGAGGCCTTCGCTGGTCTGCATGGCGACATCAGGGTGGTGCACAACACATTGGATGGCCGCTTCTGGAAAGGCCTCGAAGCCCAGCGTCGGCAGTCGCGCAAACCGCGTGTTGGCTGGGCGGGTGGGGCGAGCCACTCCGGCGACCTGGAAGTCATCGCCGACGTAGTCAAGGAATTGGCCAACGAGGTGGAGTGGGTGTTCTTCGGCATGTGCCCGGATAAGCTGCGGCCCTATATCCATGAGTTCCACGAGAGTGTTTCGCTTGAGAATTACCCGAAGACACTGGCCAGAATGAATCTGGACCTGGCCCTGGCGCCCGTGGAACAGAACCTGTTCAACGAGTGCAAGAGCAACCTGCGCCTGCTGGAGTATGGCGCCTGCGGTTTCCCGGTGATCGCCAGCGACCTGCGTTGCTACCAGGGCTACAACGACTTGCCGGTGACCTTGGTAAAGAACCGCTTCCGTTCCTGGGTGGAGGCCATTCGCATGCACATCAGCGATCTGGATGCCACGGCGAAGGCGGGCGATGCACTGCGCAATGCAGTGCTGGGTGGCTGGATGCTCGAAGGCGACAACCTGAGTAACTGGCACAAGGCCTGGCTGCCGGACTGAGCCGCGCTTGAGGCCCTCGCGCTTTCCGGCGAGGGCCTTGCGGTACGCCTGTTGCGGCCTCTTCGCGGGTGAACCCGCTCCCACAAGCAGAGTGCAGGTCTTGCGTTCTGCGCGGTCAGGTGGGAGCGGGTTTACCCGCGAAGAGGCCGGTGCAGTCTCCGCAAATCCCCATCTCCGGCACGGCTATTGCTTCACCGCTGGCAACATACCGTTTTTATGACGGTTAGCCACGCGAGAGAGCACGATGCCCCAGGCCGCCCAAGTAACTCGAGCCCCCGATCAGCAGGGGCGGACCCCGGTCGAGCAGGACAGCCGCCAGGGTATCGAGCAAGCCTTTGCCCTGTTCAATCAGGTGTCCAGTCAGCTGAGCCAGTCCTACAGCATGCTCGAAGCCCGGGTCAGCGAACTCAAGGGCGAGCTGGCAGTGGTCAGCGCCCAGCGCATCGACGAACTCAGCGAAAAGGAACGCCTGGCCAACCGTCTGCAGAACTTGCTGGACCTGTTGCCCGGTGGGGTGATCGTGATCGACGACCAGGGCCTGGTGCGCGACGCCAACCCGGCCGCCTGCGAGCTGCTCGGCGAGCCATTGATCGGCCAGTTGTGGCGCCAGGTGATCGCCCGCAGCTTTGCCCCGCGCAAGGACGACGGCCATGAAGTTTCGCTGCGCGATGGCCGCCGCCTCTCGATCGCCACTCGCTCGCTGGATGCCGAACCCGGCCAGTTGGTGCTGCTCAATGACCTGACTGAAACCCGTCGCCTGCAAGACCAGCTGGCGCGCCATGAGCGGCTGTCCTCCCTGGGGCGCATGGTCGCCTCGCTCGCGCACCAGATCCGCACGCCGCTGTCTGCGGCCATGCTCTATGCCAGTCACCTGGCCGATAGTGAAAAAGACCTGTCGGTGGAAACCCGTCAGCGTTTTGCCGGCAGCCTCAAGGAACGCCTGCATGAACTGGAGCATCAGGTCCGCGACATGCTGGTGTTCGCCCGTGGAGAGCTGCCCCTGGTTGACCGGTTGACGCCCAAGGCGTTGTTCCAGGCGCTGCAGCAGGCGGCCCAGGTCCATGTTCAGGGCCATGCGGTGCGTTGGCAGTGCGACACCCACCTGGGTGAGTTGCTGTGCAACCGTGACACCTTGGTCGGTGCCTTGCTCAACCTGATCGAAAATGCCTTGCAGGCCAGTGCCGAGCCGGCGCGGCTCAAGGTGCACCTGTATCGCCGCGGGCAGAGCCTGCACCTGAGTGTCAGCGATGCTGGCTGTGGCATCCCGGCAGAGCTGCTGGCGCGGCTGGGTGAACCCTTCCTGACCACCAAGTCGACCGGTACCGGGCTTGGCCTGGCAGTGGTCCAGGCGGTGGTGCGGGCGCACCAGGGCAGTTTGCACCTGCGCTCCAGGCCTGGACGTGGCACCCGTGTTCGCGTGGAGTTGCCGCTGATCGTTGCTGCTGCGGGGGAGGGTGCGTGATGGAGATCAAAGTGCTGCTGGTCGAAGACGACCGCACCCTGCGCCAGGCGCTGGCGGACACGCTCGAGATCGGCGGCTTCGCCCATCACGCCGTCGGCTCGGCGGAAGAGGCGCTGCACGCCGTGGCCCGGGAGCCCTTCAGCCTGGTGGTCAGTGATGTGAACATGCCGGGTATGGATGGCCATCAGTTGCTGGCGCAATTGGGTCGCAATCACCCGCAACTGCCGGTGCTGCTGATGACTGCCCATGCGGCGGTCGAGCGCGCGGTTGACGCGATGCGCCAGGGAGCGGTGGACTACCTGGTCAAGCCGTTCGAGCCCAAGGCGTTGCTCAGCCTGGTCGAGCGGCATGCCGCCGGCCAACTCGGCGCAGGCGACGACGCGGGGCCAGTGGCCTGCGAGCCGGCCAGCCGACAGTTGCTGGAATTGGCGGCGCGGGTTGCGCGCAGCGACTCGACCGTGCTGATCTCGGGCGAGTCCGGCACTGGCAAAGAAGTGCTGGCGCGCTACATCCACCGGCAGTCGCCGCGGGCAGAAGCGCCGTTCGTGGCGATCAACTGCGCGGCAATCCCCGACAACATGCTCGAGGCCACGCTGTTCGGCCATGAAAAGGGGGCCTTCACCGGCGCCATCGCGGCTCAGGCCGGCAAGTTCGAGCAGGCCGAAGGCGGCACCTTGCTGCTGGATGAAGTGTCGGAAATGCCGCTGGGGTTGCAGGCCAAGCTGTTGCGCGTGTTGCAGGAGCGCGAGGTCGAACGCGTCGGCGGGCGTAAGCCCATCGCCTTGGATATCCGCATTCTCGCCACGACCAACCGTGATCTGGCGGGTGAGGTGGCGGCGGGGCGCTTCCGCGAAGATCTTTACTATCGCCTGTCGGTATTCCCCATGGCCTGGCAGGCCCTGCGCGAGCGCCCGGCCGATATCGTGCCGCTGGCCGAGCGCCTGCTGGCGCGCCATGCCCGCAAGATGTGCCATGCCCAGGTGCGCTTGTCTGCCCAGGCGCAGGCTTGCCTGCAGGCCTATGCCTGGCCGGGCAACGTGCGTGAGCTGGACAACGCCATACAGCGCGCGCTGATTCTGCAGCAGGGTGGTGTGATCGAGGCGGCGGATTTCTGTCTGGCCGGCGCCATTCCGTTGTCGCCTTCGAGCGAGGCCACTATTGTGCCATCATGCCTGGAAACAGGCGCCGAGGCGGGTGGATTGGAGGGCGACATGCGGCGTCACGAATTCCAGATGATCATCGACACCTTGCGCGCCGAGCGCGGGCGTCGCAAGGAAGCTGCCGAACGCCTGGGCATCAGCCCGCGTACGCTGCGCTACAAGCTGGCGCAGATGCGTGACGCAGGGTTCGATGTCGAGGCCAGCCTGTTCGGCTGAGGCGTTGATTTGAAAGGTTTGCGGGCTGTCTGGCACTGCTCTTGCTAGTTTCAGCCCATTCGCTGCATGAGTGTCAAAAAAATGCGGCCGCCGGAGAGAGAAGTCCATGACCCAAGGTGTTGAATTCAATCGTCTGATGCTGGATATGCGTGCCATGCAGGCCGATGCCATGTCCATGCCCAAAGCGGCTGCCGCCCCTGAGCTGGCGCCTGGGCAAAGCAGTTTTGCCGACATGCTCGGCCAGGCCATTGGCAAGGTGAGCGAGACGCAGCAGGCCTCCACTCAACTGTCCAACGCTTTCGAAATCGGCAAGAGCGGCGTCGACCTGACAGATGTGATGATCGCTTCGCAGAAGGCCTCCGTGTCGTTCCAGGCACTGACCCAAGTGCGTAACAAGCTGGTGCAAGCGTACCAGGACATCATGCAGATGCCGGTTTAAGGCGAGAGTTGATTCATGGCCGAAGCAGTCGTCGATAACGCCCCCGCAAAAAGCGGCCCGCCAGCAGCCAAGCCGCCGCTGTTCGGCCTGTCGTTCCTGGAAAACATCTCGCAGATGCCCATGCTGCGTCAGGTTGGCCTGCTGGTCGGCCTGGCCGCCAGCGTGGCCATCGGCTTCGCCGTGGTGCTCTGGTCGCAGCAGCCGGACTACCGGCCGCTGTACGGCAGCCTGGCGGGCATGGACACCAAGCAGGTCATGGATACCCTGGCCTCTGCCGATATCCCCTACACCGTTGAGCCGAACTCCGGCGCGCTGTTGGTCAAGGCCGACGATCTCTCCCGTGCGCGCCTGAAGCTGGCCGCCGCCGGCGTAGCGCCAAGCGACGGCAACGTCGGCTTCGAACTGCTCGACAAGGATCAGGGCCTGGGTACCAGCCAGTTCATGGAGGCCACCCGCTACCGTCGTGGTCTTGAAGGTGAACTGGCGCGCACCGTGTCCAGCCTCAACAACGTCAAGGCTGCCCGCGTGCACCTGGCCATCCCGAAAAGCTCGGTGTTCGTGCGTGACGAGCGCAAGCCAAGCGCCTCGGTGCTGGTCGAGCTGTATCCAGGGCGCGCCCTGGAGGCCGGCCAGGTCATGGCCATCGTCAACCTGGTGGCCACCAGCGTTCCGGAACTGGACAAGTCCCAGGTGACCGTGGTCGACCAGAAGGGCAACCTGCTCTCCGACCAGTTGCAGGACACCGCGCTGACCATGGCCGGCAAGCAGTTCGACTACAGCCGCCGCATGGAAGGCATGCTCACCCAGCGCGTGCATAACATCCTGCTGCCGGTTCTGGGCAACGACCGCTACAAGGCCGAAGTGTCGGCCGACGTCGACTTCAGCGCCGTCGAGTCCACCTCCGAGCAGTTCAACCCCGATCAACCGGCGTTGCGCAGCGAGCAGTCGGTCAACGAACAGCGCGCCAGCAGCCAGGGCCCGCAAGGCGTGCCAGGTGCGCTGAGCAACCAGCCGCCGGCAGGCGCCAGTGCGCCTGAGAATGCCACGGCTGCTGCAACCCCCGCCGGCGCCATCCAGCCCGGGCAGCCGCTGGTGGATGCCAACGGCCAGCAGATCATGGACCCGGCCACCGGCCAGCCGATGCTGGCGCCGTACCCGTCCGACAAGCGTCAGCAGTCGACCAAGAATTTCGAACTGGACCGCTCCATCAGCCACACCCGTCAGCAGCAGGGTCGGCTGTCCCGCCTGTCGGTGGCAGTCGTAGTGGATGACCAGGCCAAGGTCGACGCCGCCACCGGCGAGACTACTCGCACGCCCTGGGGTGCCGAGGACCTGGCGCGCTTCACCCGCCTGGTGCAGGACGCGGTGGGCTTCGATGCCAGCCGTGGCGACAGCGTCACCGTCATCAACGTACCGTTCGCCGCCGACCGTGGCGAGCAACTGGTCGACATTCCGTTCTACTCGCAGCCGTGGTTCTGGGACATCGTCAAGCAGGTGCTGGGCGTGGTGTTCATCCTGGTCCTGGTGTTCGGCGTGCTGCGTCCGGTGCTCAACAACATTACCGGTGGCGGCAAGCAGGCTGCCACAGACAGCGACATGGAGCTGGGCGGCATGATCGGTCTGGATGGCGAACTGGCCAACGACCGCGTCAGCCTGGGTGGCCCGACAAGCATTCTGTTGCCGAGCCCGAGCGAGGGTTACGAGGCACAGCTCAACGCAATCAAGGGCCTGGTGGCCGAAGACCCGGGCCGCGTGGCCCAGGTCGTGAAAGAGTGGATCAACGCCGATGAGTGACAACCGAGCCGTTACCGCCAAGCTGAGCCGCGTCGACAAGGCGGCCATCCTCCTGCTGTCGCTCGGCGAGACCGACGCCGCACAGGTCCTGCGCCACATGGGGCCGAAGGAAGTGCAGCGGGTCGGTGTGGCCATGGCGCAAATGGGCAATGTGCACCGCGAGCAGGTCGAGCAGGTGATGAGCGAGTTCGTCGAGATCGTCGGCGACCAGACCAGCCTGGGCGTGGGTTCCGACGGCTACATTCGCAAGATGCTCAATCAGGCACTGGGTGAGGACAAGGCCAACGGCCTGATCGACCGCATTCTGCTCGGTGGCAACACCAGCGGTCTGGACAGCCTCAAGTGGATGGAGCCGCGTGCCGTGGCCGACGTCATCCGTTTCGAGCACCCGCAGATCCAGGCCATCGTGGTTGCCTACCTCGACCCTGACCAGGCCGGCGAGGTGCTGAGCAACTTCGACCACAAGGTGCGCCTCGACATCGTCCTGCGCGTGTCGTCGCTCAATACCGTACAGCCTGCGGCGCTCAAAGAGCTCAATCAGATTCTCGAGAAGCAGTTCTCCGGCAACTCCAACGCTGCCCGCACCACCTTGGGCGGCATCAAGCGTGCTGCCGACATCATGAACTTCCTCGACAGTTCGGTGGAAGGTGCGCTGATGGATGCGATCCGCGAGATCGACAGCGACCTGTCGGAGCAGATCGAAGACCTGATGTTCGTCTTCAACAACCTGGCCGATGTCGACGACCGGGGTATCCAGGCGCTGCTGCGCGAGGTGTCCTCGGATGTACTGGTGGTATCGCTCAAGGGCGCCGACGAGCGGGTCAAGGACAAGGTGTTCAAGAACATGTCCAAGCGCGCCTCGGAACTGCTGCGCGACGACCTGGAGGCCAAAGGGCCGGTGCGGGTCAGCGACGTGGAGACCGCGCAGAAGGAAATCCTCACCATCGCCCGACGCATGGCCGAGGCCGGCGAGATCGTGCTTGGCGGCAAGGGCGCCGAGGAAATGATCTAAGCCGCCGCTCCTGTGGGAGCGGGCTTGCCCCGCGAGGCGTCCGAGCCGGCGATTGAGGTTGCCAGGGCGGGCACAATCGCGGGCCAAGCCCGCTCCCACAGGGACCTGTCAAGGTTTTCGAGAAGCTCACAGCATGTCCACCACCGAACACCCCAGCGAACTGATCCGCGCCCGCGACCTCGAGGGCGTCGACGTCTGGGCGCTGCCCAGCTTCGATCCGGAGCCCGAACCCGAGCCTGAACCCGAGCCGGAAGTCATCGAGGAAGAGGTCGAGGAAGTGCCGCTGGAGGAAGTCCAGCCGCTCACCCTCGAAGAGCTCGAGGCCATCCGCCAGGAGGCCTACAACGAAGGCTTCGCCACCGGCGAGCGCGAAGGCTTCCACAGCACCCAGCTGAAGGTTCGACAGGAGGCCGAAGTGGCCCTGGCCGCCAAGCTGGCCAGCCTGGAGCAGGTCATGCTGCACCTGCTCGACCCGATCGCCGAGCAAGACACTCAGATCGAAAAAGGCCTGGTGCAACTGGTTGCGAACATTACCCGCCAGGTCATCGGCCGTGAATTGCGCAGTGATTCCAGCCAGGTTACCCATGTCCTGCGTGAAGCCCTCAAGCTGTTGCCGATGGGGGCAGACAACATCCGTATCCACCTCAATCCCCAGGACTTCGAACTGGCCAAGGCCCTGCGCGAACGCCACGAAGAAAACTGGAAGCTGCTGGAAGACGAGGCCCTGCTGCCCGGAGGCTGCCGGATCGAAACGGCGCACAGTCGCATCGATGCGACCATGGAAACGCGTATCGAGAAGGCCGTGGCGCAATTGTTCGACCAGTCCCATGACCAGTTCCTGCACCCGGCGGCGCCGGACATCGCGGTCGAGCTGGATGTGTCGACGGGTGGCACCGATGCGCCTTGACCGCACCAGCTTCGGCAAGCGCCTGGCGGGTTACAACGATGCGGTGCGCTTGCCCGACCAGCCGGTGGTGGAAGGCCGCCTGCTGCGCATGGTTGGCCTGACGCTCGAGGCGGAAGGCTTGCGCGCGGCCGTCGGCAGCCGCTGCCTGGTGATCAACGACGACAGCTATCACCCGGTACGGGTCGAGGCTGAAGTCATGGGTTTTGCCGGTAGCAAGGTGTTCCTGATGCCGGTAGGCAGCATTGTCGGCCTCGCCCCCGGCGCGCGCGTGGTGCCGCTGGACGACGGCGGCCGCCTGCCCATGGGCATGAGCATGCTCGGGCGGGTGCTCGACGGCGCCGGGCGGGCGCTGGACGGCAAAGGCGGCATGAAGGCCGAAGACTGGGTGCCGATGGACGGTCCGGTCATCAACCCGCTCAATCGCGACCCGATCAGCCGGCCGCTGGATGTCGGCATTCGCAGTATCAATGGCCTGCTCACCGTCGGCCGCGGCCAGCGTCTGGGGCTGTTCGCCGGTACCGGTGTGGGTAAGTCGGTACTGCTGGGGATGATGACCCGTTTCACCGAGGCCGAGATCATCGTGGTCGGGCTGATTGGTGAGCGGGGCCGTGAGGTGAAGGAGTTCATCGAGCACATCCTCGGTGAAGAGGGACTCAAGCGTTCCGTAGTAGTGGCCTCGCCGGCGGACGATGCGCCCTTGATGCGTCTGCGCGCGGCGATGTACTGCACGCGCATCGCCGAGTACTTCCGCGACAAGGGCAAGAACGTCCTGCTGCTGATGGACTCGCTGACCCGTTTTGCCCAGGCGCAGCGCGAGATCGCCCTGGCCATCGGCGAGCCGCCAGCCACCCGTGGTTATCCGCCTTCGGTGTTCGCCAAGCTGCCCAAGCTGGTGGAGCGGGCCGGTAATGGCGAGGCGGGCGGTGGTTCGATCACCGCGTTCTACACCGTGCTCTCCGAGGGTGACGACCAGCAGGACCCGATCGCCGACTCGGCGCGCGGTGTGCTCGACGGCCACTTCGTGCTGTCCCGGCGCCTGGCCGAGGAAGGTCACTATCCGGCCATCGACATCGAAGCTTCGATCAGCCGTGTCATGCCCCAGGTGGTCGACGCCGATCACCTGCGCCAGGCGCAGAAATTCAAGCAGCTTTGGTCGCGCCTGTCGCAGAGCCGTGACCTGATCAGCGTGGGCGCCTATGTCGCCGGTGGCGATCCGGAGACGGATCTGGCCATCGCGCTGCAGCCCAAACTGGTGGACTTCCTGCGCCAGGGCCTGCAGGAGAACGTCGGCATGGCGCAGAGCCGCGAACAGCTGGGCGCGATCTTCGTGCCGCCGGCAGGCTGATAGGCCATGGCCCAGCCTGGTCGAGCAGCGCGCCTGGCGCCCGTCGTGGATATGGCCGAGGAGGCCGAGCGCAAGGCTGCCCAGCGCCTGGGGCATTTCCAGCAGCAGGTGGTGCAGGCGCAGGCCAGGCTCGACGAGCTGGCGCAATTTCGCGAGGGTTATCAGGCGCAGTGGATAACCCGGGGCGGGCAGGGTGTCGACGGCAACTGGCTGCTCAATTACCAGCGCTTTCTCGGCCAGCTGGAAACCGCCATGACCCAGCAGCGCCAGAGCCTGAACTGGCACCAGAACAACCTCAACAACGCCCGCAACATCTGGCAGCAGGCCTATGCGCGGGTCGAAGGGCTGCGCAAGCTGGTGCAGCGCTATATCGACGAGGCCCGTCGGGCGGAAGACAAGCGTGAACAGCGGCTGCTCGACGAGCTGTCGCAGCGCTTGCCGCGGCACGGGCCGCTTTAGCGGCGGTCTCCAAGCCCATTGCGGGGCTTTGCGCATCCCGCTCATTGCGGTTTGCAGCATGGGCCTGTGGCTGCTAAACCTTCAGGAGCCGCATTCGCCATCATCGAAGGAATCGCTCGCATGGCAGTCGAAACCGATTTTTCACAGGAAGGGAAAAAGCTGACGATCAAGGTCAAGGGTCGCTTCGATTTCGGTAAGCATCAGGAATTCAGGGATGCTTACGAGCGTCAGCGCCTGCGGCCGGAGACGGTGGTCGTCGACTTGAAGGATGCCACTTATCTGGACAGTTCGGCGTTGGGCATGCTGCTGTTGCTGCGTGACCACGTGGGCGGGGACGACTCGGACATCCGCGTGGTCCATGCCAGCCCGGATGTGCGCAAGATCCTGGCCATCTCCAACTTCGACAAGCTGTTCGATATCGGTTGAGCGCGGCCATGCCTGCCGAACAGGCGTTGACCGTACTGGTCGCCGAGGACGGTGCCGCAGATCGTATGTTGCTGGCGCAGATCGTGCGGCGCCAGGGCCATGAGGTATTTACCGCCGAAAACGGCGAGCAGGCAGTGGCGCTGTTTGCCGAGCGCCGGCCGCAACTGGTATTGCTCGATGCCTTGATGCCGGTGATGGATGGCTTCGAGGCCGCGCGCCAGATCAAGGCACTGGCCGGCGAGGCGTTGGTGCCGATCATCTTCCTGACCTCGCTCAACGAAGAGCAGGCGCTGGTGCGCTGCCTGGAAGCCGGTGGCGACGACTTCATGGCCAAACCCTACAGTGCGGTGATTCTCGCCGCCAAGATACGTGCCATGGACCGCTTGCGGCGCCTGCAGGCCACGGTCCTGGCGCAGCGTGACGAAATTGTCCGGCATCACCATTACCTGCTCAACGAACAGCGAGTGGCCAAGGCTGTGTTCGACAAGGTCGCCCATTCCGGTTGCCTCAACGCATCGAACATTCGTTACCTGCAGTCACCCTACGCGCTGTTCAATGGCGATCTGCTGCTGGCGGCGTTCACCCCGGCCGGGGACATGCATGTGCTGCTGGGCGACTTCACCGGCCATGGCCTGCCGGCGGCGGTCGGCGCCATGCCCCTGGCGGAGGTGTTCTACGGCATGACCGCCAAGGGCTACGGGCTGGTCGAGACGCTGCGTGAAATGAACGCCAAGCTCAAGCGCATCCTGCCGGTGGACATGTTCTGTTGTGCGCTGCTGCTCAACCTGAGCTTTCAGCGCGGTACCGTGGAAGTGTGGAATGGCGGCATGCCCGATGGCTACCAGCTGTCCGCCGAGGGCGAGGTGCTGGCGGTGCTGCCTTCGCAGCATCTGCCGCTGGGTATCCTTTGCCCCTCGAAATTCGATGACACCACGCAGGTGATGCCCCTTGCCGTTGGCGAACGCTTGCTGTTGCTGTCCGATGGCGTGGTCGACAGTGGTGACGGGCAGGAGGGCTTGTTCGGCGTGCAGCGGCTGCGTGAGGTGCTGGCAGCCAATCGGCAGCCGGCGCACTTGCTCGATGAGGTCATGGGCGCGTTGCAGGCCTTCGGCGGGCAGTCGCGGGATGACATCAGCCTGTGCGACATTCGCATGCTGGCGCCAGAGCAGGTGGTGCCGCAGGCCATGGTCTATTCCGATAGCGGGCGCTCGAGCCCGCTGGAGTGGTCGTTGAACTTCGAGTTGCGCGGTGAAAGCCTCAGGCGCTTCAACCCGGTGCCTTACCTGGTGCAACTCTTGCTGGAAATCCACGGCCTGAGGCCGAGCAGCGGCAAGTTGCACAGCGTGCTCAGCGAGTTGTACTCCAACGCCCTGGAACACGGTGTGCTGGGGCTCGACTCGCGGCTCAAGTGCGACTCGCAGGGCTTTGCCGAGTACTATCGCCAGCGCAGTCAACGCCTGGCCGAACAGTTGCAGGGTTTCGTCGGTATCAGCCTGCGGGTGGAACCGCGCAGTGAAGGCGGCCGTCTGATGATCGAGGTCCGCGACAGCGGTGCAGGGTTCGATGTGGCCAAAGTGCTTGCCCGTCAACCGCACGAGCAGGGCTTGAGTGGCCGTGGCCTGAGCCTGGTGACCCGTCTGGGGCACCGCGCCCGCTGGCTGGAAGGCGGGCGATTGGCGCGAGTGGAGTTCGATTGGTGAGCCCGGGGTTCTCCGGGCTTGGATGTGACAAGGCTTGATCAGGGAGTGAGCAAGTGGTGGACATGCATATCGATCACAAGGTGCTGCATGACCTGCGTGAGGTCATGGAGGGTGGCTACCTGCAATTGCTGGAAACCTTCCTGGAAGACTCCGAGCGGCGCCTGAGCCAGTTGCACAAGGCCAGGGATGCCGCCGAGCTGGGCTTGGCGGCGCACAGCTTCAAGGGCAGCAGCAGCAACATGGGGGCTGTCGAGTTGGCGCGGCTTTGCCAGCAACTGGAGGAGCGCGCACGGCAGGTTCCGTTGTATGGCATAGAAGACCTGATCAACCGTATTGACCAGGAGTATCAGGCCGTCGAGCTGTTCTATCGCAGTGAAAGCCAACGCATTTCAACTGACTGAGGGTGTTCTGGCGCGAGTTTTGCCTGTCTTTGCCCATTCGATTTTTTTGAGTTTCGGCGCGGAGACCTTTTCTATGCCTGTCGCACCCAATCCATTGTTGCAAACTGGCCTTGCGAGCAGCGCCTCGCGCCCGACCGCCAGTGTGGCGGACAAATCGCCGAAGGCGGCGGATGGCCGGGGTGCCGGCTTCGATCAGGTGATGTCCAGGCAGGGCCGCGACAGCGTTCCCGCCCGTGACGACAAGGCCAGCCAAGGCCCTGCGCAAGCAACCGCCAGCAATAAGCCGGCGGCGGTGGCCGGCGGCAAGAAGGAGTCTGCCGCCTCGAAAGACGTTGCCGATGACGGCAATAACTTGCCAGCGACCCTCCCGGATGGCAGCGCCACAGCTGAAACCACCGATACCGCTGATACGACGATCATTGATGCCAGCCTGGTCGCAGGCCAGGTCACCGATGCCCAGCCGGGTGCCCAATTGATCCAGGCCCAGGCCGAGGTGGTCGCGCCGGTGTTGCAGGCAGCCCAGCAACCAACGCTGCAGCCTGCGCCGCCCGTGGCAGAGGCAAAGGTATCGGCACCGGTGGCCGAGTTCGACCCTGATGCCGACCCGCTCGCCGACATGCCGACCCTGCGTCTGGCCCTTGAGCAGAGCGCCAAGGCCCAGGGAACGACCTCGGCCCATGCCAGCACTGCACGCGCCGACACGAGTCAGCAACCTGCCGAGCCTGACCCGATTGCCGTCAATACCTTGGCGAATATGGTCGGCAAGGCGGAGCCCGAGCCCGGGCATGCCGAGCAGGGCGACAAGGCATTCGCCGGGCTGCTGGATAGCGGCCTCAAGGACCTCAAGGGCGCCAGCAGCGACACGCGCGTGGATGACTTTGCCGATCGCCTGGCCAACCTCACCCAGGCCGCTACCCCCAAGACCGCCAATGCCGTGCCGGTAACCCCCAGCCCGCTGCAACAGCCGCTGGCGATGAACCAGGGTGCCTGGACCGAGGGCCTGGTGAACCGCGTCATGTACCTGTCCAGCCAGAACCTCAAGTCGGCGGATATCCAGCTTGAGCCTGCCGAACTTGGCCGCCTCGACATCCGGGTCAATGTGGCGGCGGACCAGCCCACGCAGATCCACTTCGTCAGTGGCCATGCCGGCGTGCGCGAGGCCCTCGACAGCCAGGTCCATCGCCTGCGTGAGCTGTTCACCCAGCAGGGCTTGGCCCAGCCTGACGTGAGTGTTGCCGACCAGTCCCGTGGCCAGCAGCAACAGCAGGCCCAGCAGGACGCTTCGAACCTGTCCGGCGTGGCGGCCCGTCGTGCCGCTGCCGCGGGCGAGGGTGGTGAACTGGCCGATGCCGGCCAGCCGGTGGAGCAGCAGGTAGTGGTGGGCGACAGCGCGGTCGACTACTACGCCTGATGCTTTGCACGCCCCCTGTAGGAGCGGCCTTGTGTCGCGAACAGGCCGCTCCTACAAGGGGCGTGCGGCATGCTCCCGACAAATCTGGCATAACACTTGCTCAAGCCACGTCATCCTTCTTTGAAACCGCGATGGACGACGGATTATTGGCATGGCGAAGAGCGACGCAGTGAAAGACCCCGCCACTAAAGGCAAACTCAAGCTGATCCTGCTGCTGGTGCTGGCCCTGCTGCTGGCGGTCGGCCTGT
>NZ_VZZR01000046.1:0-29604 GCF_009650555.1 Pseudomonas sp. EMN2 | reverse complement strand
TCGCGGGTAAACCCGCTCCCACAGTTTGTTTCGGGCCAATTATTCCTGTGAAAGTACCGGCGCCTGCCTTGGTGCATGTCTTGAGCCATGCGGGGCGGCGGCAACGCCCGCACTGAAACTGAGTCGTACCAACAAGGCGGACCAGGTGATGGCACTGGAAAGACTGGCCCGAAACAAACTGTGGGAGCGGGTTTACCCGCGAAGCGCCGCGCGGGCGGCGCTCGATCTCGAGGGCGCTGAAGATCCCTTGTCGAACACCTAGCAGCCCTGACGCAATATCAAGCCATGCCCACCCAGGCATCCCCCCATCACCAGCACCCCCAAAACCCCGACGTTTCACACGGACACATGCTCTGCGCGCAATTCAGGTTTATGATGCCCAACGGCAGAATAATTCCTCACACGGAGTGCGCAATGCAGACCCTCTACCCGCAGATCAAACCCTACGCCCGGCACGATCTGGCCGTGGAAGCGCCGCATGTGCTGTATGTCGATGAAAGCGGCTCGCCGGAAGGTCTGCCGGTGGTGTTCATCCACGGCGGCCCGGGCGCCGGTTGCGATGCCCAGAGCCGCTGCTACTTCGACCCCAACCTGTACCGCATCATCACCTTCGACCAGCGCGGCTGTGGCCGCTCCACGCCCCACGCGAGCCTGGAGAACAACACCACCTGGCACCTGGTCGAAGACCTCGAGCGTATCCGCGAGCATTTGGGCATCGACAAATGGGTGCTGTTCGGCGGCTCCTGGGGCTCGACCCTGGCCCTGGCCTACGCCCAGACCCACCCCGAGCGCGTACACGGCCTGATCCTGCGTGGCATCTTCCTGTGCCGCCCGCAGGAAATCAGCTGGTTCTACCAGGAAGGCGCCAGCCGCCTGTTCCCCGACTACTGGCAGGACTACATCGCGCCGATCCCGCCGGAAGAACGCGGCGATCTGGTAAAGGCTTTCCACAAGCGCCTCACCGGCAACGACCAGATCGCCCAGATGCACGCCGCCAAGGCCTGGTCGACCTGGGAGGGCCGCACCGCGACGCTGCGCCCGAACCCGCTGGTGGTCGACCGCTTCTCCGAGCCGCAGCGCGCGCTGTCGATCGCCCGTATCGAATGCCACTATTTCACCAACAACGCCTTCCTCGAAGAAAATCAGCTGATCCGCGACATCCCGAAGATCGCCCACCTGCCGGCAGTGATCGTGCATGGCCGCTATGACGTGATCTGCCCGCTGGACAACGCCTGGGAGCTGCACCAGGCCTGGCCCAACAGCGAGCTCAAGGTGATCCGCGATGCCGGCCACGCCGCCTCGGAGCCCGGCATTACCGATGCCCTGGTGCGTGCCGCCGACCAGATGGCCCGACGCCTGCTCGACCTGCCCCTGGAAGAAGCATGAAGGCGTTGATCCAGCGTGTGCGTGGCGCGCGGGTCGAAGTGGCCGGCGAGATCGTCGGCGCCATCGACCAGGGCCTGCTGGCGCTGGTCGCGGTCGAGCCTGAAGATTCGCCCGAGCTGGCCGACAAGCTGTTGCACAAGCTGCTTAACTACCGGGTATTCAGTGACGAGCAGGGCAAGATGAACCGCTCGCTCAAGGATGTCGGCGGCGGCTTGCTGCTGGTGTCGCAGTTCACCCTCGCGGCCGATACCCGCAATGGCATGCGCCCGAGCTTTTCGACCGCCGCGCCGCCGGCCCTCGGCGCCGAGCTTTTCGACTATCTTTTGCAGCAGGCACAGCGCCAGCACCCCGAGGTGGCCAGCGGTCGCTTCGGTGCAGACATGCAGGTGCATCTGGTGAATGATGGCCCGGTAACATTTATGTTACAAATATGAGGTCAAAAAACCCCTTGTTTGTAGGAAAACAAGGGGTTTTGTACGATAAATAGTTTGTTCAGCCTGATGCGTTGTAACGCGACCTGCTGGATAATCGCGCGCTGCTTGAACCTGCGTTCGCAGGTTCGTTTCACTTTGACACGAGTATTGTCTGGATCCGTTTGGGGAATCATTACGCCCTCACGGGGTCCGAACAGTGCTCGCCAACCCGGCATTGGTCGCTGGCCGTTGGTTTCATGATCTGTTTTCGGCGAGGATTGCTCGTGATTGTAAGCCCCAGTTTTGCACCAAGAATCCCCAGCACTCGGCTGCGCAAGGCGATGCTCGCCGGCGTCGCGCTGGTCGGCCTGATGAGCGCGGGCCAGTTGTGGGCATTCAATCTGGATGATGTTGCAGCCAAGGCAAAGGATCTGGCCGGCCAGAAGTACGAAGCACCGAAGAGCAACTTGCCGCCGGTGTTCCGCGACATGAAGTACGCCGACTACCAGAAGATCCGCTTCCTGCAGGAAAAAGCCGAGTGGGCCAAGGACAAGACGCCGTTCAAGCTCTCGTTCTACCACCAGGGCATGCACTTCGACACGCCGGTCAAGATCAACCAGATCAGCGCCAAGAAGGTCGAAGAGATCAAGTACGACCCGAGCCGCTTCGAGTTCGGCGACGTGCCGCATGACCCCGAGGCCACCAAGAACCTCGGCTACGCCGGCTTCCGGGTGCTCTACCCGATCAACAAGGCCGACAAGCAGGACGAAATCATGACCCTGCTGGGCGCCAGCTATTTCCGCGTGGTCGGCAAAGGTCACCGCTACGGCCTGTCGGCCCGTGGCCTGGCCATCGACACCGCGTTGCCGTCGGGCGAGGAATTCCCGCGCTTCACCGAGTTCTGGATCGAGAAGCCGAAGCCGACCGACAAGCACCTGGTGATCTACGCACTGCTCGACTCGCCACGCTCCACCGGTGCCTACAAGCTCACCCTGCGTCCGGGTGAAGACACCGTGGTCGACGTCAAGTCGCGCGTCTACCTGCGTGACCACGTCAGCCGCCTGGGCGTTGCCCCGCTGACCAGCATGTACCTGTTCGGCCCCAACCAGCCGTCGAAGATCATGAACTACCGCCCGGCCCTGCACGACTCCGAAGGCCTGGCGATCCATGCCGGCAACGGCGAGTGGCTGTGGCGCCCGCTGAACAACCCGAAACACCTGGCCGTGAGCAACTTCAGCGTCGAGAACCCGCGTGGTTTCGGCCTGCTGCAGCGCCAGCGCGACTTCAGCGACTACGAAGACCTCGACGACGAATACGAGAAGCGTCCGAGCGCCTGGATCGAGCCTAAAGGCGACTGGGGCAAAGGCACCGTCGACCTGGTCGAGATCCCGACCGCCGACGAAACCAACGACAACATCGTTGCGTTCTGGAGCCCGGAAACCCTGCCTGAGCCAGGCAAGCCGTTCGAATACGACTACCGCCTGCGCTGGACCATCAAGGAAGACCAGCTGCACTCCCAGGAACTGGGCTGGGTCAAGCAGACCCTGCGCTCGGCCGGTGACGTCAAGCAGTCCAACCTGATCCGCCAGACCGACGGCAGCGTCGCCCTGCTGGTCGATTTCGTCGGTCCGAACCTGGCGGCACTGCCGGCAGACACCGCCCTGCGCAGCCAGGTCAGCGTCGGCGACAACGCCGAAGTGGTCGAGAACAACCTGCGTTACAACCCCGAGACCAAAGGCTGGCGTCTCACCCTGCGCCTGAAGGTGCAGGATCCGAAGAAGTCCACCGAGATGCGCGCCGCGCTGCTGCGTGACGTTCCGGTCGAGCAACCGAAGCCCGCCAAGGAAACCAAGCAGGACAAGGCTGCGGCCAAGCACGCCCAGGCCAAGGCCGAGAAAGCCAAGGCCGAGCAACCCGCCGCCGACGCGGCATCCACCACCGGTACCCCGGCCACCACCGAAAAAGTGCTGACCGAGACCTGGAGCTATCAGTTGCCTGCCGATGAGTAACTCAAGCGCAAGGCCGGAATCGCTTGGCGAATACCTGGCCCACCTCCCTCTGAGCGACGAGCAGCGCGCGGAACTCGCCAGCTGCACCTCGTTCAACGAGCTGCACCAACGTCTGGCGGCCAACCCGGCCGCCGGCACCGCCGAGGCCGTGCAGGCCTCGGTGGGTTCACGCCTTACCGTAGGCAGCGCCGCCGAGCTGGAAGAGGCCGAGATGCTCGGCGTCGACGGCAGCGGGCGGCTGTGCCTGAAGATCGCCCCGCCGATCAAGCGCACCAAGGTCGTGCCCGAGCCGTGGCGCACCAATGTGCTGATCCGCATGTGGCGGCGCATGACCGGCCGCACCAACGCCCCGCAGCCGCCCAAGCGCGAACTGCCGCCGGCGCGCTGGCGCACGGTCGGTTCGATCCGCCGCTATATCCTGCTGACCCTGATGATCGGCCAGACCATCGTCGCCGGCTGGTACATGAAGGGCATCCTGCCGTACCAGGGCTGGTCGTTCGTCGACCTCGAGGAAGTGCTGCACCAGCCGCTGTGGGACACCGTGGTACAGGTGTGGCCCTATGCGTTGCAGACTTCCATCCTGATTCTCTTCGGCATCCTGTTCTGCTGGGTGTCGGCGGGCTTCTGGACCGCGTTGATGGGCTTCCTCGAGCTGCTCACCGGGCGTGACAAGTACCGTATTTCCGGCAGCAGTGCCGGCAACGAGCCGATCCCCGCCGAGGCGCGTACCGCGCTGGTGATGCCGATCTGCAACGAAGACGTGCCACGGGTGTTCGCCGGCCTGCGCGCCACCTTCGAGTCGGTGGCTGCCAGCGGCAACCTCGACCGCTTCGACTTCTTCGTGCTCAGCGACACCAACGACACCGACATCGCCGTGGCCGAACAGCAGGCCTGGCTGGACGTGTGCCGTGAAGCCAAGGGCTTCGGCCGCATCTTCTACCGCCGTCGCCGTCGCCGGGTGAAGCGCAAGAGCGGCAACCTCGATGACTTCTGCCGTCGCTGGGGTGGCGAGTACAAGTACATGGTCGTGCTCGACGCCGACAGCGTCATGAGCGGCGAGTGCCTGAGCAGCCTGGTGCGCCTGATGGAGGCCAACCCGGACGCCGGCATCATCCAGACCGGGCCGAAAGCCTCGGGCATGGACACCCTGTATGCGCGCATGCAGCAGTTCGCCACCCGCGTGTATGGCCCGCTGTTCACCGCCGGCCTGCACTTCTGGCAGTTGGGCGAGTCGCACTACTGGGGCCATAACGCGATCATCCGCATGAAGCCGTTCATCGAGCACTGCGCCCTGGCGCCGTTGCCCGGCAAGGGCGCCTTCGCAGGGGCCATCCTCTCCCACGACTTCGTCGAAGCCGCTCTGATGCGCCGTGCCGGCTGGGGCGTGTGGATTGCCTACGACCTGCCGGGCAGTTACGAAGAATTGCCGCCGAACCTGCTCGACGAGCTCAAGCGTGACCGCCGCTGGTGCCACGGCAACCTGATGAACTTCCGCCTGTTCCTGGTCAAGGGCATGCACCCGGTGCACCGTGCGGTGTTCCTCACCGGGGTGATGTCGTACCTGTCGGCACCGCTGTGGTTCCTTTTCCTGGTGCTGTCGACCGCATTGCTGGCGACCAACACCCTGATGGAGCCGCAGTACTTCATCGAGCCGTTCCAGCTCTACCCGCTCTGGCCGCAGTGGCACCCGGAGAAAGCCATCGCGCTGTTCTCCACCACCATCGTGCTGCTGTTCCTGCCCAAGCTGCTCAGCGTCATCCTGATCTGGGCCAAGGGCGCCACCGAGTTCGGCGGGCGCATCAAGGTCACCCTGTCGATGCTGATGGAGATGCTGTTCTCCATGCTGCTGGCGCCGGTGCGGATGATCTTCCACACCCGTTTCGTACTGGCCGCGTTCCTCGGCTGGGCCGCGACCTGGAACTCGCCGCAGCGTGACGACGACTCCACGCCGTGGAGCGAAGCGGTGCGTCGCCATGGCCCGCAGACCCTGCTGGGCTTTGCCTGGGCCGCCCTGGTGGCCTGGCTGAACCCGAGCTTCCTGTGGTGGCTGGCGCCTATCGTTGGCTCGCTGTTGCTGTCGATCCCGGTGTCGGTGATCTCCAGCCGCACGCGCCTGGGCCTGGCGGCCAAGGACGAGAAGCTGTTCCTCATCCCCGAGGAGTACGCCACGCCGCAGGAGCTGCTGGCCACCGACCAGTACACCCACGAAAACCGCTGGCACGCCCTGCACGACGGCTTCGTCCGCGCCGTGGTCGACCCGCGCCAGAACGCCCTGGCCTGCGCCATGGCCACTGCGCGCCATGGTCAGTCCGCGGCGATCGAAAGCCTGCGTGACGAGCGCGTGGCCAAGGCGCTGGAAGTGGGCCCCAAAGGCCTGGACGGCAACACCCGCCTGGCCTTGCTGAGCGACCCGGTGGCGCTGTCGCGCCTGCACGGGCAGGTCTGGGCCGAGCACAACGCGGCGTGGATCGATGTGTGGCGTGCGTCGATCGACAACGACCCGCACTCGCCGTTGCTGCCGTTGCATCCGGAGAACCAGGCACAGCCAGCCCTGGCTTGATTCGCTGCAACACCATCGCGGGGCAAGCCCGCTCCCACGCTAACCTCGTGGGAGCGGGCTTGCCCCGCGATGCTTTTCAGGTCGATTTTGGCCAACAAAGTCCCCCCGAGCGCTAGGTCCCAGCCCGCGCATGCGTTAGCATCCTACGCGACATTACGCATCGGCCTGTCAGGCCGTGCCTACAAAAAGAAATTTGCGTACTTCTTGCTAGGGGACTTGGTGATGATGAAGAAATACCTGTCGCGACTGCTGGTCGGTGCCACCGCCCTCATCGCGGTAACCGCCGCCCAGGCCGGCGCCATCGACGACGCGGTCAAGCGCGGCACCCTGCGGGTCGGCATGGACCCGACCTACATGCCGTTCGAGATGACCAACAAGCGCGGCGAGATCATCGGCTTCGAAGTCGACATCCTCAAGGCCATGGCCAAGTCCATGGGCGTCAAGCTGGAGACCGTCTCCACCGCCTATGACGGCATCATCCCGGCCCTGCTCACCGACAAGTTCGACTTCATCGGCAGCGGCATGACCCTCACCCAAGAGCGCAACCTGCGCCTGAACTTCAGCGAACCCTTCATCGTGGTCGGCCAGACCCTGCTGATCCGCAAGGAACTGGCGGGCGAGATCAAGTCGTACAAAGACCTGAACAACGAGAAGTACCGCATCACCTCCAAGCTCGGTACCACCGGCGAGATGGTTTCCAAGAAGCTGATCGGCAAAGCCAAGTACCACGGCTACGACAACGAGCAGGAAGCGGTGATGGACGTGGTCAACGGCAAGGCTGACGCCTTCGTCTATGACGCGCCGTACAACGTGGTGGCGGTGGAGAAGGCCGGCGCCGGCAAGCTGCTGTTCCTCGAAGAACCCTTCACCTACGAGCCGCTGGCCTTCGGCCTGAAGAAAGGCGACTACGACAGCATCAACTTCATCAACAACTTCCTGCACCAGATCAAGCATGACGGGACCTACGATCGTATCCACGACAAGTGGTTCAAGAACAAGGACTGGCTGAAGGAAATGGAATAAGGCCCAGGCCACAAGCCCAGGCTTTGACCCCGACGCGCAGGTGGCGCTGAGGGTGGTTGGTCGAGGATAGCGGCTGTATTCGACGGCCTCTTCGCGGGTAAACCCGCTCCCACAGGTATCGCCAAACCCTGTGGGAGTGGGTTTACCCGCGAAGAAGTCTACGCAACCTCACTGGCCATCTCAGAAGCCCACCTAGCGCGTTTCGCATTTACGGAAGTACCCCACGTGATCAAACACAAGAAAGCACAGTGGCCCTGGCATGGGCTGACCGCGCTGGTCCTGGTGGGCCTGGCGTTCAGCCTGTACCTGGCCACCTCGATGATTTCCTATGAGTGGCGCTGGAACCGCGTTCCGCAATACTTTGCCTACAAGGCCGAGGAAACCCAGCGTGCCGCCAACCCAGGCACGGTCGAGGAAATCGTGGTGTCCGGCGACAACGCCCGGGTCACCCTGAAGGATGAAAGCGGCGATACCCAAGTAGTCGAAGTGGCCAAGGACAGCATGCTGCTGGCCCGTGGCGACGACGTCGCCGAAGGCGATGCCATCGGTGTCACCCGCCATTGGGCCGCCGGCCCCCTGGCCTGGGGCCTGTGGACCACGCTGTGGCTGTCGGTGGTTTCCGGCGCCCTGGGCCTGGTGATCGGTTTGTTTGCCGGGCTGTGCCGGCTGTCGAACAACCCGACCCTGCGTGACCTGTCCACGGTCTACGTCGAGCTGGTGCGCGGCACGCCGTTGCTGGTACAGATCTTCATCTTCTACTTCTTCATCGGCACCGTGCTCAACCTGAGCCGCGAGTTCGCCGGGGTAGCGGCGCTGGCGCTGTTCACCGGCGCCTATGTGGCCGAGATCGTCCGTGCCGGCGTGCAGTCGATCGCCAAGGGCCAGAACGAGGCGGCACGCTCGCTGGGCCTCAACGGCGCCCAGTCGATGCGCCACGTGATCCTGCCGCAGGCGTTCAAGCGTGTGCTGCCGCCGCTGGCTGGGCAGTTCATCAGCCTGGTCAAGGACACCTCGCTGGTGTCGGTGATCGCCATCACCGAACTGACCAAGAGCGGTCGCGAAGCCATTACCACGTCGTTCTCGACCTTCGAGATCTGGTTCTGCGTGGCAGGCCTGTACCTGCTGATCAACCTGCCGCTGTCGCACATCGCCAGCCGGCTCGAGCGGAGGCTTGCGCAAAGTGATTGAAGTCCGTGACCTGCTGAAAGTCTTCGACACCCGTGGCCAGGTGGTGCGCGCGGTGGACAACGTCACCACCCAGGTCGCCAAGGGCGAAGTGGTGGTGGTGCTCGGCCCGTCCGGTTCGGGCAAGTCGACCTTCCTGCGCTGCCTCAACGGCCTGGAGCATTTCGACCAGGGCCATGTCGCCATCGACGGCCTGCAACTGGCCGACCCGAAAACCGACATCAACGCCTACCGCCGCGAAGTCGGCATGGTGTTCCAGCACTTCAACCTGTTCCCGCACATGACTGTGCTGGAAAACCTGTGCCTGGCGCAGAAGGTGGTGCGCAAGCGCGGCAAGGCCGAGCGTGAAGCCAAGGCCCTGGCGTTGTTGCAGAAGGTTGGCATTTCGCAGAAGGCCAACGAGTACCCGTCGCGCCTGTCCGGTGGCCAGCAGCAGCGCGTGGCGATTGCCCGTGCCCTGGCGATGGAGCCCAAGGTGATGCTGTTCGACGAACCGACCTCGGCGCTCGACCCGGAAATGGTCGGCGAGGTGCTGGACGTGATGAAGACCCTCGCGCAAGAAGGCATGACCATGGTCTGCGTGACCCACGAAATGGGCTTCGCCCGTGAAGTGGCCGACCGGGTGCTGTTCTTCGATCATGGCAAGCTGCTGGAGGATTCGCCGCCCGGGCAGTTCTTCGACGCGCCGAAGGATCCGCGGGCACAAGCCTTCCTGCGCCAAGTGCTATAAGCGCAGGAGTTCACGTGGGAGCGGGCTTGCCCCGCGATGGGTCCAGCAGGTAATGCTGGTCTGATCGCGGACCAAGTCGCAGCGGCACACCGCCGCTCCCACGAGCTTGCCTGCGTTACAAGCTGAACCGCCCCACCATCCCCCGCAATTCCCGCCCCAACTGCCCCAACTCGACGCTGGACGCCGCCGTTTGCTCGCTGGCCGTGCTGGTCTGGTCCGACACGTCGCGCACGTTCATCACGCTGCGGTTGATCTGTTCGGCCACCACGCTCTGCTCTTCGCTGGCCGTGGCGATCTGCTGGTTCATGCCCTGGATGGTCGAGACGGTCGCGGTGATCTGCCCGAGCGCTTCACCGGCCTTGCGGCTGAGCTCGACGCTCTGCCCGGTGAGGCGTTTGCTGTCGTCGAGCAACCCCATGACCTGCTCGGTGCCGCTGTGCAGGTTGCCGATCAGTTGCTCGATCTCTTCGGTCGACTGCTGGGTGCGTTGGGCCAGGCCACGCACTTCGTCGGCGACCACCGCAAAGCCGCGTCCTGCCTCGCCGGCACGCGCGGCTTCGATGGCGGCGTTGAGCGCCAGCAGGTTGGTCTGCTCGGACACCGACTTGATCACGTCGAGGATCGAGCCGATGCGTTGGCTTTCTTCTGCCAAGTGGGCCATGGCCTGCTGGCAGTGCTCCATCTGCCCGGCGAGCTGCTCGATGCGTTCGATGGCCTGGGCCACCACCTGGTCGCCCAGCTGCGCCTGATGATCGGCGGTGGTTGCGGCCTGCGACGCCTGTTCGGCGTTCTGTGCCACTTCCTGCACCGTAGCGCTCATCTGGTTCATCGCCGTGGCCACCTGGTCGGTCTCTTCTTTCTGCTGGCCGACCCGGTGCTGGGTTTGCTCGCTGACCGTCGCCAATTCGTCCACCGCTTGCGACAAGCGGGTGACGCCATGGTCGATACCGCCCAGCAGCTCACGCAGGCTCAGGGTCATGGTGCGCATGCTGCCCTGCAGTTGCCCAAGGTCGTCGTTGCGGGTGACATCGTCTATCTGGCTCAAGTCGCCCTTGGCGATACGTTCGGCCTGACGCAAGGTCTGTTTCAGCGGCGCGGTGATCTGCTGGCTGATCAGCCAGGCCGCAAGGCTGCCGATCAGCAGGGCGAGCAGGGCGACGCTGGTCATCAGGCTCAGTGACGCCAGCGCCTGTTCGTCGCGCAGGGCGATCTGGTTGTCGCTGAGTTCGCGGCTGCTGCTGGTGATCTGGTTGCCCAGCTGCTCCATGTTGTTCTGCAGCAACTCAACGGCGATCGCCGCGGCTGCATACTGGCCCAACTGCTCGCGATAGCGGGCCAGGCCTGCGGCGACAGGGGCGGCGACGCGAGTGTCCAGGCCAAGGCCCTGGAGCAACTGATCGAGCTCACCGAGAGTGGCTTGGGCTGCGTTCAGGGCGGGTTGGCCGACCTCGGCAAAGCCTTGCAGTGGTTCGCTGAAGTAGGCGGGTACGGCGGCGCGTTGGCCGGCCATTTCCACATGCCGGCCGAGTGCCTCGATCAGGTTGAGCGCCCGCCCCTGGGCGGCCGGCTGGTCCAACTGGCTCAAGCGGCTGATCAGTTGGCCCTGCAGGGCACTGATCTGCTGGTCCAGCTCGGAGGCCCGGCCGAGCAGGCTTTCGCGTTGCTGGCGGCGGGTCAGCGCATTCTGTTGGAGCTTTTCGAAGTCGGCCCGGTAGCGTGCCAGCAGATCATGCTTTTCGGCGATCAGGCGCACGTTTTCCGCTGACAGGTAGCGCGGGCGCATGGTTTCGATCAAGGCTTCGAGCTGGTCGATCGTCTTGCCAAGCTGCGTGCGGCTCTGGTCATCCTCGAGCACGCGGAACGTGATGCGCTCGGCGCGCAGGTCCTTGGCCAAATCGTTGAGTTGGGCGATCTGGGTGAGCTTTTCCGAGCGGTCGATGGCATCACTCAGGGCCTGCCAGCCGGTCAGGGTGGTCAGCAGGGTGAGCAGCAGCACCAGGGCAAAGCCCATGGCCAGCTTGAGGCGCACGCTGAGGTGGCCGAGCATGCGGTTGAGCGGTCCGAGCATGGTGAGTCTCCGGCGATGAGGGCGCCCTGCGTCAGGCGGGGCGTGGACATCCTGCTCATCGGCCGGAAAAGCGTAAGACTGTACCTGTGAATGGCGTAGGAGGTTTCCCTTCGACGCATAGGAGAAGTCGTGGCCGGCTTACCCCGAGGGGCCCGGCCACGACGGGGGGCGTTACAGCCTGAACTTGGCGACCAGACCCTGCAGGTGGGTGCCCAGCCGCGCCAACTCGACACTGGAGCTGGCGGTCTCTTCACTGGCGGCGGAGGTCTGGTCGGAGATATCGCGTACGTTCATCACGCTGCGGTTGATCTCCTCGGCCACCGCGCTCTGCTGCTCGGCAGCCGTGGCGATCTGCTGGTTCATCGCCTGGATCGACGAGACGGTGCGGGTGATGGTTTCCAGCGAGCCGCCGGCACGCCGGGTCAGCTCGACGCTGCTGTCGGTGAGGCTGCGGCTGCTGTCCATCACGCTGGCCACGCGCTGGGTGCCATTCTGCAGGCCGGCGATCAGCTCTTCGATCTCTTCGGTCGACTGCTGGGTGCGCTGGGCCAGGCTGCGCACCTCGTCGGCGACCACGGCAAAACCGCGCCCGGCCTCGCCGGCACGGGCGGCTTCGATGGCCGCGTTGAGCGCCAGCAGGTTGGTCTGTTGCGCCACCGACTTGATCACGTCGAGCACGCTGCCGATCTTGTCGCTTTCAGCCTTGAGCTGGTTCATCGCTTCGCTGGAGTTCACCACTTCGTGGGCCAGGCGCTCGATCTGGTTGATCGCCTCGGTCACTACCTTGTCGCCTTCGCGGGCCTGCTGGTCGGCCATCAGCGCCGCTTCCGAGGCCTGTTCGGCATTGCGCGCGACTTCCTGCACGGTGGCAGCCATCTCGTTCATGGCGGTGGCCACCTGGTCGGTCTCGACCTTCTGGTTGTTCACCCCGGCGCTGGTCTGTTCGGTCACCGCCGACAGCTCCTCGGCGGCGCTGGCGATCTGCGTGACGCCGTCGCCGATGCCGCTGATCAGCTGGCGCAGGCCCTGGGTCATGCGCTGCATGCTGGCCTGCAGCTGGCCCAGCTCGTCGCGGCGGTCGGCCTGCAGGTCCTGGCTGAGGTCGCCGTTGGCCACGCGCTCGGCAGCGGACAGGGTCTGGCGCAGGGGCACGATGATCTGCCGGGTAATGGCCAGGGCGGCCAGCACACCCAGCAGCAGCGCCAGGGCGGTGGCGCCGGCGAGCAGGGTCTTGGCTTGCTGGGTGCCCTGGTCGCGGACTTTGGTCTGCGACAGGGTCATTTCCTGGCTGGCGCTGAGCAGCAGCTGGCCTTGGGCGGCCATGCGCTGCAGGTTCTGTTCGCTGGCGGACTGGGCGCTGCCGAACTGGTTCACTGCGTCACGGTAGGCGGCCAGGGCCTCGGCGGCATCGTCGAGGCTGGCGGCGTATTCGGCGGGGAGCTTGGCCGGCAGGGCCTTGAGTACGGCCATGGCCTGGTCGATGGCGGTGAGCGCGGTCTGCTGGAACTCGGCCTTGCCGCTGTAGGTGTAGCCGCGCACCTGGAAGCGCGCCTGCTGCAGCAAGGCGCTGGTTTCCACTGCTTGCTGGTATTGCTGGATATCGCCGCCCTGCAGCAGGCGCTGCTGGACCTTGCTGATCAGCGCGGCAGCCTTGTCGGCGCTGTCGCCCAACAGGCCACGGCTGGCTTCGCGGCGTTGGCCGGCCTGCTTGAGCTCGGCGAAGGCCTGCTGGTATTCGCGTACGGCGCCTTGTTGCTGGTCCAGGCGCTGACGGTCGGCGGGGAGCTCGATCTGGCCGAGCATCAGCTGTACCTGGCGCTCGAGGTTGGCCAGGGCTTTATCCAGCTCGGCCACCGAGGCCTCGTCGCGGTTGCGCTCATAGTGCTGGCGAGCGATACGCAGGTCCTGGGTGTACTGGTGGATGACCGAGATATTGCCGAGCTTGTCGCCCCGGCTGGTCACGCCGTCGATCCCCATCCACCCGGTGAAGGTGATGCCCAGGGTGAGCAGCAGCACCAGGCCGAAGCCGATCCCCAACTTGCGATTGACGCTTACATTCCCCAGTGACTGGGCAAACCAACGGTACATAGACGACTCCCCGGCGCATGGCAGTGCGGATTATTGTTTTGTTGCCAAGGCCATCGGCGTGCGTTGGGGAAACTTGATGGGTAAAAGCTGACCCGTTTGTCAGAAAATTCGCGAAAGCAGGGCAGTCACAGCCGTTTCGACCCGCAGGATGCGATCACCCAGCTGCACCGGCGCCAGGCCGGCCTTGTGCAGCAGGTCGACTTCATACGGGATCCAGCCGCCTTCGGGGCCGATCGCCAGGGTTACCGGGCCTTCCACGCCGCGCGGGCAGGCCGGGTAGGGGCCAGGGTGGCCGACCAGGCCGAGGGTGCCGGCAGCGATGGCGGGCAGGCGGTCCTCGACGAAGGGTTTGAAGCGTTTTTCGATGATGACTTCCGGCAAGACCGTATCGCGGGCCTGCTCCAGGCCCAGGATGAGGTTTTCCCGGATCGTCTCGGGGTTAAGGAAAGGCGTCTGCCAGAAACTCTTCTCGACCTTGTAGCTGTTGACCAGGATCAGCCGCCCAACGCCCATGGTGGCGATGGTCTGGAACAACCTGCGGAGCATTTTCGGCCGCGGCACGGCCAGCACCAGGGTGAGCGGCAGCTTGGCCGGTGGCGGCTGGTCGAAGGCCACCTGAAGCTCGGCTTCATGGCCTTCGAGGCGGACCACCTCGGCCTTGCCCATCAAACCGTTGATACGCCCGACGCGCAGGCTGTCGCCCACCGCCACGCCGTGGATCTCCTGCATGTGGGTGAAACGGCGGTCGGCGAGGACGACGCGGTCGGCCGACACGAAGTCGGCCTCTTCGAGAAGCAACAGGTTCACGGTTGGGTCGCAGGCGGTTGGTCGTTGTGGTCTTGGTTCTGTTCGTCGCGTTCGTGGCTGCGCTTGCGGATCAGGCTGCCGCATAGCACGCCGATCTCGAACAGCAGCCACATGGGCACGGCCAGCAGGGTCTGGGAGAAGATGTCCGGCGGCGTCAGGACCATGCCGACCACGAAGCAGCCGATGATCACGTACGGGCGGATCTTCTTCAGGTACTGCACGTCGACCACGCCGATCCATACCAGCAGCACCACGGCCACCGGGATCTCGAAGGCCACGCCGAAGGCGAAGAACAAGGTCATCACGAAGTCGAGGTAGCTGGCGATGTCGGTCATCATCGACACGCCCTCGGGGGTGGCGCTGGCGAAGAAACCGAAGATCAGCGGGAACACCAGGAAGTAGGCGAAGGCCATGCCGGCGTAGAACAGGAAGATGCTCGACACCAGCAGCGGGATGGCGATGCGCTTCTCGTGCCGGTACAGCCCAGGCGCGATGAAGCCCCAGATCTGCTGGAGGATGAACGGGATCGCCAGGAACAGCGAGACGATCATGGTCAGCTTGAACGGCGTGAGGAACGGCGAGGCCACGTCGGTGGCGATCATCGTCGCGTTGGCCGGCAGGTGCGCGCGCAGCGGCGCCGACACCAGGGTGTAGATCTGCTGGGCGAAGGAGAACAGCCCGGCGAAGATCAGGAAGATGGCGGCGACGCATCGCAGCAGGCGGGTGCGCAGCTCGGTCAGGTGCGAAACCAGCGGCATCGGCTGGTCGTTTTCCGGATTTTCGCTCATGGGGCTCGCGGCGGTGGTGGCGGCTCGGAGGGTTGCGGCGCAGCGGCAGGTGGCGTCGGTGCTGCGTCGGCGGCGGGTGCTACAGGGGCTGCGGATGCATCAGTGCCGGGTTGGGCGGCAGGCGGTGCCAGTGGATTGAGGATGCGCTTGGCTTCCTGTTCCATCTGCAGGATGTGCTCGTTGTGCAGCTGACGGCGGATGTCGTCGGCGCCGATTTCACGCTCGACCTCCATCTTGATCGCGTTGAAGCTGCGCTTGAGCCGGCCGATCCACAGGCCCGCGGTGCGCGCGGCGCCCGGCAGGCGCTCGGGGCCGAGCACCAGCAGGGCGACCAGGCCGACGAGCAGCAGCTCGCTGAAACTGATGCCGAACATGGGTCAGTCTTTCCGCTGCGGCTCTTGGACCGGCTGCGCCTGGCCCTCGATGGTGTGGCCCTGGGCCTGCTGCGCGGTGTTCTGTACCGGTGGCACGGGCTGGGCGGGTGGCGGGGTCTGCTCGGCCGGCTTGGTTTCTTCTTCGTTCATGGCTTTACGGAAGCCCTTGATCGATTCGCCCAGGTCGCTGCCGAAGTTCTTCAGCTTCTTGGTGCCGAATACCAGCACGACGACGACCAGCAGGACGATCCAGTGTTTCCAGTCGAAAATGCCCATCTCAAACTCCTGAAAATGTGTGTCTGTCTTTCGGGCCCTGGGGGCTGCTTTGCAGCCCATCGCGACACAAGGCCGCTCCTACAGGGGGATAGCGAATCGTTCAGGCGACGCGGGCTCCTGTAGGAGCGGCCTTGCGCCGCGAAAGGGGCGCAAAGCGCCCCCGGCAATCATTCAGGCAGACGGCTGTCGCGCCGCCTTCTCGTCGTGGCCGGACAGCCCGAACCGGCGCTCCAGCTCATCGAGCACCGCCTGCGGGTGCTGGCCCAGCGCACTGAGCATCACCAGGCTATGAAACCACAGGTCGGCTGTCTCATAGATTACATCGCTGTAATCCTTGCTGGCGGCGGCATCCTTGGCGGCGATGATGGTCTCGATCGACTCTTCGCCGAGTTTCTCGAGGATCTTGTTCAGGCCCTTGTGATAGAGGCTGGCCACATAGCTGCTGTCGGGGGCGGCGTGCTTGCGTTCTTCCAGCACTTCGGCGAGGCGGTTCAGCGTGTCGCTCATGTTCAGTGTCCTGCGCTGTAGATGGCGTCCGGGTCCTTCAGGACCGGATCGACGATTTTCCACTGGCCGTCTTCGTAGACGCGGTAGAAGCAGCTTTCGCGGCCGGTATGACAGGCGATATGGCCCAACTGCTCGACCATCAGGATGATCACGTCGGCGTCGCAGTCCAGGCGCATTTCATGCAGCTTTTGCACATGGCCCGACTCTTCGCCCTTGCGCCACAGCTTGCCCCGCGAACGCGACCAGTAGATGGCGCGGTTTTCGGCGGCGGTCAGCACGAGGGATTCACGGTTCATCCAGGCCATCATCAGCACGCGCCCGGTCTTGTGGTCCTGGGCGATGGCCGGTACCAGGCCATCGCTGTTCCACTTGATCTCGTCCAGCCAGTCTTTCATCGTCGACTCCAAACCGGGCCCGCTCCCGTACCGGGCCCCTGTGCGCTAGTGTGCCAGCCAGCCGCGCGGCTGGCTATCGGCGCACGATCAGGTACAAGCCTGCGGCCAGCATCAACCAGGCCGGCCACGCCGCCGGGGCGCTCAGGCTCACGGCGCCGGCGGCGAGCGTGGCGCCGCCGGTCAGCAGGCCGGCACCGAGCAGGCGCAGCGCCCAGTTGTCGCCCTGGCGACGGCGCTCGGGCAGTTGCGGGTCGTGCAGGTGCGGCTGCGACAGGCGTTCGAGCAGGTCGCGGGTCATGTCGGCCAGGTGCGGCAGTTGCTCGGCCTGGCTGTACAGGTTGCCGAACACCGCCTTGGGGCTCATGCGCTCGCGCATCCAGCGTTCGAGGAACGGCTTGGCGGTGCTCCACAGGTCCAGGTCGGGGTACAGCTGGCGGCCCAGGCCTTCGATGTTGAGCAGGGTCTTCTGCAGCAGCACCAGTTGCGGCTGGACTTCCATGTTGAAGCGTCGGGCGGTCTGGAACAGGCGCATCAGTACCTGGCCGAAGGAGATGTCCTTGAGCGGTTTTTCGAAGATCGGCTCGCAGACGGTGCGGATCGCCGCCTCGAACTCGTTGACCTTGGTCTGCGCCGGTACCCAGCCCGAGTCGATGTGCAGTTGCGCCACGCGGCGGTAGTCGCGCTTGAAGAAGGCGATCAGGTTGCGCGCCAGGTAGTCCTGGTCCTCGGCGGTGAGGCTGCCGACGATGCCGCAGTCGATGGCGATGTACTGCGGGCTCCACGGTTTGACCGTGCTGACGAAGATGTTGCCCGGGTGCATGTCGGCGTGGAAGAAGCTGTCGCGGAACACCTGGGTGAAGAATACCTCGACACCGCGCTCGGCCAGCAGCTTCATGTCGGTGCGCTGGTCGGCCAGGGTGGCCATGTCGGTGACCGGCACGCCGTAGATGCGCTCCATCACCAGCACCTTGGGCCGGCAGAAGTCCCAGTACACCTGGGGTACGTACATCAGCTCCGAGCCTTCGAAGTTGCGTCGCAGCTGGCTGGCGTTGGCCGCCTCGCGCAGCAGGTCGAGCTCGTCGTAGATGGTCTTTTCGTAGTCGCCGACGATCTCTACCGGGTGCAGGCGGCGGGCATCGGCCGAGGCGCGCTCGGCGGCCTTGGCGATCAGGAACAGCCAGGCCAGGTCCTGGGCGATTACCGGCTTCAGGCCCGGGCGCACCACCTTGACCACCACTTCTTCGCCGCTTTTCAGGCGTGCGGCATGCACCTGGGCCACCGAAGCGGAGGCCAGCGGCTCGACGTCGAAGCGGCTGAACACCTCGCCAACCTTGGCTCCCAGCTGCTCTTCGATCAGCGCCACGGCGTGCTGCGGGTCGAACGGCGGCACCCGGTCCTGCAGCAGCATCAGCTCGTCGGCGATGTCGGTGGGCAGCAGGTCGCGGCGGGTGGACAGCAGCTGGCCGAACTTGATGAAGATCGGCCCCAGGTCCTGCAGCGCCAGGCGCATGCGCGCACCACGGCTAAGCTCGAGGGGTTTGCGCGGCAGCCAGCGCCAGGGCATCAGCAGGCGCAGGCTGGCCAGCCACCAGGGCAGCAGGGGCTGTTCGAACAGCAGGTCATCGAGGCGGTAGCGGATCACGACGCGCTGGATGCGCAACAGACGGCGGACGGCGAGCAGCTTCATGCGTTATCGCTGGTATCAAGAGTGTGGGCGAGGCGGCGCAGGCGCGCCTCGAGACGTTCGATGTCGACTTTCAGCGCATCGAGTTCGCTGAACGCCGCTTCGGCTTCGCGTTTGCCGACCAGGGTGCGGGACTCTTCGGCCAGGTACTCGGAGAGGTTCTGGCTGAACCGGGCCAGGCCTTGCCTGGTCCAGCGCGCGCGCAGGCGCACGTGGCCTGCGAGCAGCGCGGTGGGGACCGGGCCGAGCCAGCGTTGCAGCTCGTGCTCCCAGTCCAGTTCCAGGTCCTGCAGCACCGCGACCAGATCGAGCAGCGCGGCGCTGTCACCGTGCAGTTCGACCTGCGGGCTGTGCAGCACGGCGCTCTTGTCCTTGCTCAGGGCCAACTGGGCCAGGCGCCCGGCCGGGGCGCGCAGGGTGCAATCGACCTCGCCCTCCCAGTGGGCGGCCAGCATCAGACCTTCTTCATCGGGCAGCACGAACAGCTTGAGGGCCGGCTGCACGCAGTCGATCTCGATGACCTGGCCTTCCAGCGCGGCCAGCCGCGGCAGTGCCGTGCTGTCCATGCGCAAGACCCGGTTGAGGCCGTGTTCGACGCTGGCGAGAAGGCCGGCCAGGAGCATCAGGGTTTGATCCCCCGGTGCACGGCGACGATGCCGCTGGTCATGTTGTGGTAGGTGACGCGGTCGAAGCCGGCCTCGACCATCATGCTCTTGAGGGTTTCCTGGTCGGGGTGCATGCGGATCGACTCGGCGAGGTAACGGTAGCTCTCGGAGTCGTTGGTGATCAGCTTGCCGGCCAGTGGCATGAAGGCGAACGAGTAAGCGTCGTAGGCCTTGGACATCAGCTTGTTGGTGGGCTTGGAGAACTCCAGGATCAACAGCCGGCCACCGGGCTTGAGCACGCGCAGCATCGAGCGAATGGCTTCGTCCTTGTGCGTCACGTTGCGCAGGCCGAAGGCGATGGTCACGCAGTCGAAGTGGTTGTCCGGGAACGGCAGCTTCTCGGCGTCGGCCTGGACGAACTCGATGTTGCCGGCCACGCCACGGTCGAGCAGACGGTCACGGCCGACCTTGAGCATCGAATCGTTGATGTCGGCCAGCACCACCTGGCCGGTCGGGCCGACCAGGCGCGAGAACTTGGCCGCCAGGTCGCCGGTACCACCGGCGATGTCCAGCACCCGGTTGCCGCTGCGCACGCCGGACAGCTCGATGGTGAAGCGCTTCCACAGGCGGTGCATGCCGCCGGACAGCACGTCGTTCATCAGGTCGTACTTGGCGGCGACGGAGTGGAAGACCTCGGCGACTTTCTTCGCCTTCTGGCTCTCGGGCACGTCCTGGTAGCCGAAGTGGGTGGTGGGTTCGGCGTGGTCGCCTTTGCGCTGGTCGGTCATTTCGCTTCACCAGAAAAAAATTACCGCCATTCTAGGGGCATCGGGCGGATTTGTCTTCGCGGGGTGTGCCGTGGCGGGGTGGCGGGCATAATGGCGATTATGTCTACATCAGCAGGAACACCCGCATGACCCAGATCAGCGTCGAACGCAAACACTCCCTCGGCCGCGAAGCCGCCCGCGCCAAGGCCGAAGCGCTGGTGGACAAGCTCAGCCGCGAATACGACCTCAAGGCCAGCTGGAACGGTGACCGGGTAGACGTGACCCGCAGCGGTGCCAATGGCAGCGTGCACATCTTCGACGACAGCATCCGCGTCGAGCTCAAGCTGGGCATGATGCTGTCGATGATGGGCGGCACCATCAAGGGCGAGATCGAGCGGGCGCTGGACAAAGCGCTGGCCTGATGCCGCAGGGGCCTTGCTGTTTGCAGGAGTGGGCTTTGTGGGAGCGGGCTTGCCCCGCGATGGCGATTGCCTGGGATGGCGCTATCGCGGGGCAAGCCCGCTCCCACGAAGTCCGGCACACAATACCTGCACCCACCATCGCCCCACCTTAGGGTGAGGATTCTAATTTTTTTGCCTACCTTCACGCTCAAGCCCTACCACCCTGGGCCCATCCTCCCTCCCCAAATGAGCATGAGGTACAGAGCATGGCCAAAGTGAATATCAAGCAGGACGACGCCCAGGGCACCCTGGGCGAAGTGCGCGGCTACGCGCGCAAGATCTGGCTGGCGGGCATCGGCGCTTACGCCCGTGTCGGCCAGGAAGGCTCCGACTACTTCAAGGAACTGGTCAAGGCCGGTGAAGGCGTCGAGAAGCGCGGCAAGAAACGCATCCATAAAGAACTCGACGCGGCCAACCACCAGCTCGACGAAGCCGGCCAGGAAGTGACCCGCGTGCGGGGCAAGGTCGAGGTCCAGCTGGACAAAATCGAGAAAGCCTTCGACGAGCGCGTCGGCCGCGCCTTGAATCGCCTCGGCATTCCGTCTAAACATGACGTTGAGGCGTTGTCCATCAAGCTTGAACAGCTGCACGAGCTGCTCGAGCGCGTCGCGCACAAACCATAAGGAGAGCAGGATGGCTGGCAAGAAGAACACCGAGAAAGAAGGCAGCTCCTGGATCGGCGGAGTCGAGAAATACTCGCGCAAGATCTGGCTGGCAGGCCTGGGTATCTACTCCAAGATCGACCAGGATGGTCCGAAGCTGTTCGATTCGCTGGTGAAGGATGGCGAGAAAGCCGAGAAGCAGGCGAAGAAAAGCGTCGACTCGGCGGCCGACACGGCCAAGTCCGCCACGACCTCGCGGGTATCGGACGTCAAGGAACGCGCTCTGGGCAAGTGGAGCGAGCTCGAAGAGGCCTTCGACAAGCGCCTGAACAGCGCCATCTCGCGCCTGGGCGTGCCCAGCCGCAACGAGATCAAGGCACTGCACCAGCAGGTCGACACGCTGACCAAGCAGATCGAAAAACTGACCGGGGCTTCGGTCACGCCGGTGTCCAAGGCCGCCGCCAGCAAGACGGCTGCCAAGCCACTGGCCAAGGCCGCTGCCAAACCGGCCGCCAAGACCGCCGCGGCAAAACCGGCTGCCAAGCCTGCGGTTAAGACCGCTGCAGCCAAGCCGGCTGCTGCCAAGCCTGCGGCCAAACCGGCAGCGGCGAAGAAGCCGGCAGTCAAGAAAGCGCCAGCGGCCAAGCCTGCTGCAGCCAAGCCGGTAGCCGCGGCACCTGCCGCCACCGCCGCACCGGCGCCGAGCGCGGCCCCGGCCAGCGCCACCCCGTCGGCACCGGTGAACGCAGCCGCCCAGGCCTGATACCGCGTCGCCTTCATCGCGGGGCAAGCCCGCTCCCACAATGGCTACTCAGGCCAGCGTGGGAGCGGGCTTGCCCCGCGATCATTTCATCCCTCCAGATACCTCATCGCCAGCCGCTCCGCCGCCGTGCGCGCCGGCGCCTGCAAGTGCGGCGCCACCAGCATCATCACCTGGTACACCACCACCCCCACATCACCTTCACGCCCCAGTACGCGCTGGTAATCCAGCGAACAGATCAGGGTCAGGGCGATCTGTTCCACCAATTGCCCCAAGGCTTGCGTTTCGCTGGTCACCAGGCCCTGGCTCTTGAGGCTGGCCAGCAGCGCGGCGAGGGTGCGCTTGAGCGCGTTGATCAGGCTGCGCATGCCGCGCGCCAGTTTGGGCAGGCGCCCGGTGAGGTTGGACAGGTCCTGGAACAGGAAGCGGTACTGGGCCATGCGCTCGACGATCAGGTGCAGGAACAGCCAGTAGTCCTCGGCGTCCAGGCGCACGTCCAGCGGTGGGTCCAGCAGCGGCATCAGCTGTTCTTCGAAGCGCTCGAACAGGCCGATCACCAGCGGCTCCTTGCCGTGGAAGTGGTAGTACAGGTTACCCGGGCTGATCCCCAGTTCGTTGGCGATCTCCAGGGTCGAGACGTTGGGTTCGCCCTGGCGGTTGAACAGCAGCAGGGCGCATTCGAGGATACGGTCGCGGGTCTTCATCCAGTCAGCGTGCCAGTACGTAGGTGCCTGGCGCGGGGCCCAGCGGTGGATAGGTGGCGTTGCCCAGTTCGTTGCGCGGTGCCTTGAGCGTGCCGGAGCGCTGGCCGATCCACTCCAGCCACTGCGGCCACCAGCTGCCGTCGCGGCGCTCGGCATCGTAGAACCAGGCGCGCGGGTCACCCGACAGCTTGGGGTTTTCCAGGTAGTAGGCCTTGGGGTTGCCGGGCGGGTTGATGATGCTCTGGATATGCCCGCTGTGCGACAGCACGAAGCGCCGATCACCACCCAGCAGCAGCGCCGAGCGGTATACCGCGTCCCACGGGGTGATGTGGTCGTTGCTGCCGGCCACGGTGAAGCTGTCCAGGTCGACCTGCTTGAGGTCGATGGGCGTACCGCACACCTCCAGCCCGTCGGGGTGGGGCAGGGGGTTGTGCTTGAAGAAGTCCAGCAGGTCGCCGTGCAGGGCGGCCGGCAGGCGGGTGTTGTCGGCGTTCCAGTAGAGGATGTCGAAGGCCGGCGGGGTCTTGCCCATCAGGTAGTTGTTGACCCAGTAGTTCCAGATCAGGTCATTGGGCCGCATCCAGGCGAAGATCCGTGCCACCTCGCCGCCGTCGAGCACGCCGCGCTGATACGAGCGGCGCTTGGCCGCCTCGAGGGTCTGTTCGTCGGCGAACAGGCTGGCGGGGCTGTCGAACTGGCTGTCGAGCAGGCTCACCAGGTAGGTGGCGCTGCGCACCTTGCGCAGTTGGTTCTTGGCTTGCAGGTGGCCCTGCAGCGCGGCCATGGTCAGGCCACCGGCACAGGCGCCCATCAGGTTCGGGTCGCGGCTGCCGCTGATGCTGCGGCATGCGTTGAGCGCCTCTTCGAGGGCCTGCACGTAGCTCGACAGGCCCCACTCGCGGTGGCGCGGGTCGGGGTTGCGCCAGCTGATCATGAACACCTGCAGGCCGTTCTTGAGCATGTACTGGACGAAGCTGTTGGTCGGGCTGAGGTCGAAGATGTAGAACTTGTTGATCTGCGGCGGTACCACCAGCACTGGCCGGGCGTACTGCTTTTCGCTCATCGGCTTGTACTGGATCAGCTCCAGCAGCTCATTGCGAAACACCACCGCGCCAGGCGTGGCGGCGAGGTTGCCGCCGACCTCGAAGGCGCGCTCGTCCACCTGGCGTGGCAGCCCGTCGTTGTGGCGCAGGTCGTCGAGCAGATGGCTCACGCCCCTTAACAGGCTCTGGCCGCCGGTATTGAGCAGCTCCTTGACCGCCAGCGGGTTGAGCAGCGAGTTGCTCGGGGCGATGGCGTCGTTGATCAGGTTGAACAGGAACTGCGCGCGCACGCGGTCGTCATGGGACAGCGAGCTTTCCTCGACCCACAGGCGGGTCTGTTTCTGCCAGGCCAGGTAGGCCTGCAGGCTACGCCGGTAGAACGGGTTCTGGCTCCAGGTCGGGTCGCTGAAGCGGCTGTCGCGCGCATGCGGCTGGAACGGGGTGTCGCCGAGCATCACCCGGCCCAGGGTGCCGCCCAGCTCCAGCAAGTGCTTTGCCGTGTGCAGCGGGTGGCGCAGGCCATGGCGGCCGACATGGCGCAGCGTCGAAAGCAGGTCGCGGCCGCGCAGGCCAGTGATGGCGTTGCGCACGTTCATGCTGGTGGCCGGGGCTGGTGTCGTCCCTGTTGCCGGTTTGTCTTTCATGCCAACACTCCATCGTTATAGCAATCGGGCCGGTATGGCGGTACTGCGGATCACTGCCTGACCCAAAAGAGACCTGTGGGAGCGGCTTTAGCCGCGAACACCGGCGTAGCCGGTGCCATTCACCGTGTCGCTTGCTTCGCGGCTAAAGCCGCTCCCACAGACGCCAGCGAGTCTGCATCAGCCGCCAGTGGCGGGCCGGGGGTGCATGACCGCGCGCTGGCGCTCTTGCTGGAGGAATTTCATGATGATCGGGGCGACGGCCTCGGCCCGGGTGATCAGGAACAGGTGGCCATCGTCGATTATGTGTAGCTGGGCATTGGGAATCCGCCAGGCCAGCAGGCGCATGTTGACCAGGGGGATCAGCGGGTCGTCGTCGCCGGCCAGCACCAGGGTGGGTTGCTGGATCTTGTGCAGCCAGTGGATGCTGGTCCAGCCAAGCCCGGCGAACAGTTGCCAGTAGTAGCCCACTTTGCCGCCGGAGCGCACCTTCGAGGCGTGGTGCAGCGCCAGGTCGGGGTCGCGGCGAAAGGCGCCGCCGTAGATCATGGGGGCGATGCGGATCACGTGGGAGGGCTGGATGTAGCGCCGGGGGCTGGCCATCAGCCACAGCACCTTGGGCTTGCCCGGCACCATCACCGCACCGGCGGCGGTGGCGGCCAGCACCAGCTTCTTGCAGCGCTCGGGGTAGTCGTGGGCGAACTGCTGGGCAAGCGCCCCGCCCCAGGACACACCGATGGCATTGACCTGGCCGTAGTCGAGGTAGTCGAGCATGCGCGCGGTCAACTTGGCCAGGCCAGGGAAGCGGTACGGGTGGCGCGGCGTCGACGAGCCGCCGACCCCGGGCACGTCGAAGGCGATCACTTCCAGGTCCGGGTCCAGCGCCTCGATGAACGGGAACACCAGTTCGAGGTTGGCGCCGATGCCGTTGAAGATCAGCAGCGGCGTCAGGTGCGGCTTGCCCGGGCGCACCGCGGTGCGGATGGACTGATCGTCCAGCTCGACGGTGCGGAAGATGTAGGGTTGCGGCATACGCGTGACTCTGGGGTGAAGGTAGCGCCGCGATGCGCCTGCCGGCACATCGCGGCGGTTGGGCTCAACGCTCGTGCACGTAGGTTCCCGGTGCCGCCTCGCCTGCGCCATAGGTGCGGTTGCCCAGGCGGGTCGGCGCCTTCTTCAGTTCCCCGGCGCGATCGCCCAGCCACGTCTGCCAGTGCAGCCACCAGGAGTCGGCGTGCTTGACCGCGTTCTCCTGCCAGGCCAGCGGGTCGTCCGGGCGGTCTTCACCGGTCATGAAGCGCGCCTTGGGGTTGCCCGGCGGATTGAGGATGCTCTGGATATGGCCGCTGTTGGACAGCACGAATTCGATCTTGCCGCCGAACAGGTGCGCCGAGCGGTAGCACGACTGCCATGGGGTGATGTGGTCGGCGGTGCCGGCGACGCTGAAGATGTCGCAGTCGACCTGCTTCAGGTCGATGGCGGTGCCGCACACCTCCAGGGCATTGGCGCGGATCAGCGGGTTGTTCTTGAACATTTCGATCAAATCGCCGTGGAAGGCGGCCGGCAGGCGCGTGGTGTCGTTGTTCCAGAACAGGATGTCGAACACGGGCGGTGAATTGCCCAGCAGGTAGTTGTTGACCCAGTAGTTCCAGATCAGGTCGTTGGGGCGCATCCAGGCGAACACCTTGGCCATGTCGCTGCCCTCGAGCACCCCGGACTGGTAGGAGTGGCGCTTGGCGGCCTCCAGCGTCTGCTCGTCGACGAACAGCGCCACATCGGTGTCGATCGTGGTGTCGAGTACGCTGACCAGCAGGGTCAGGGCGTTGACCTTCTTCTCGCCCAGGGCCGCGTAGTGGCCCACCAGCGCGGTGCAGGTGATGCCCCCGGAGCAGGCGCCGAGCATGTTCAGGTCCTTGCTGCCGGTGATCGCCAGCACCGCGTCGACCGCTTCCTTGAGGGCGTCGATGTAGGTGGACAGGCCCCACTCGCGCTGGGCCTTGGTCGGGTTGCGCCAGCTGATGATGAAGGTCTGCTGCTGCGAGCGCAGGCAGAAGCGCGCCAGGCTCTTTTCCGGGCTCAGGTCGAACACGTAGAACTTGTTGATCTGCGGCGGCACCACCAGCAGCGGGCGGCTGTGCACCTGCTCGGTGATGGGTTTGTACTGGATCAGTTCGAGCACGTCGTTGCGGTACACCACCGCGCCTTCGCTGGTGCCCAGGTTCTTGCCCACCTCGAAGGCTTCCATGTTCACCTGGCTGGGCATGCCGCCATTGTTGACCATGTCCTTGGCGAGGTTGGACAGCCCGTCGAGCAGGCTCTTGCCGCCGGTTTCAAAGAAGCGCTTGACCGCCGCCGGGTTGGAGAGGGTGTTGGTCGGCGCCATGGCTTCGGTCATCAGGTTGATGACGAACTGGCCACGGATGATGTCCTGGGGCGACAGGTCGCTTTCGCCGATCCAGTCGTTGAGCTCCTTGCGCCACGCCAGGTAGGTCTGCAGGTAGCGACGGTACAGCGGGTTGTTGCTCCAGGCCGGATCCTGGAAGCGACGGTCGTCGCCACCGGGCTGCAGGCTGGATTTGCCCAGCAGCACGTTCTTCAGTTCCAGGCCGAAATGCGCCACGTGCTTGGCACTGTGCAGGGGTTGGCGAACCGCCTGGCGCAATACCGTACGCGCCGACGTGAGCAAATCCTTACGGCGAATGCCGATGACCGGGTTCAGCCCCAGGGTGTTCTCCGAGGCCTGCCGCTGCAACTCATCGTTGTTCTTGTTACTCATCTACGACGCTCCGTTGTCCTGAGACGAGTACCGGTGTGCTGTGACAGCCCGGTACTGCTACTCGGGTGACCAGTGATAAGGAACAGCGGTGCTGCGACCGGATGCGTGTCGATGATGAGCTGCGGGGGTTTCTGCGTGTGAAGACAACCTGCTTTCGCTCGCGACCTCTACATACCGGCCTGGCCCTGCCTGCCGAAAAGGCGATGCAGGGAACTTGCCAGCTCCATTGGTTACCCGACTTTCATGTAATGCGCAAGACAGCCAGTCTTTGGCCGCCGTTCACGCATTCAAGCAGATGAGATTAGAAAATGCGCTCTAAAACCTGGAGGCCCCGCGCTAGAGCATCAGCTTGACGACCGATTCGGCGGGGTCGCGGGATTTGCCGGCCTTGTGCAATTCATCCAGATACTCGGCCCACAGCTGTTCCTGGCGCAGGCACAGTTGCTCGAGGTATTCCCAGGTGAACAACCCTGAGTCATGGCCGTCGTCGAAGGTCAGTTTCAGTGCGTATTGGCCGGCAGGCTCCAGGCCGCTGAGGCCTACGTTGATCTTGCCAAATTGCAGGATGGGATTGCCGTGGCCCTGGACCTCGGCGGAAGGGGAATGCACCCGCAGGAATTCGGCAGGCAGGTGGTAGACCTCGCCGGGGGCGTAGGTGAGGGTGAGGGTTTTCGAGGCTTTGTGCAGGTTGATGGCAGTGGGCAGGCGGGCCATGGGCTGAATCTCTCGGGAGCTGATGAAGCTAGCTTCGAGGTTCTTTGACAGGGATTCAAGGCCCTATCGCGGGGCAAGCCCGCTCCCACGCTGGAATGGACTGCCCCAAGAAGTTGGACACCAACCCTTGGGGGTAGTCCATTCCAGCGTGGGAGCGGGCTTGCCCCGCGATGGTCTTACAGGATGTAGCGCGACAGGTCTTCGTTCTGCGCCAGCTCACCCAGGTGGCTGTTCACATACGCGGCGTCGATGTGGATCGGCGTCTCGTCATGGGCGCTGGCCAGGTCACCGGCACTGAACGACACCTCTTCGAGCAGGCGCTCGAGCAGGGTGTGCAGGCGGCGGGCACCGATGTTCTCGGTCTTCTCGTTGACCTGGAAGGCGATCTCGGCCAGGCGCTTGAGGCCCTCGTCGGCGAACTCGATGTTCAGGCCTTCGGTCTTCAACAGCGCTGCATACTGCTCGGTCAGCGAAGCGTGCGGCTCCTTGAGGATGCGCTCGAAGTCTTCCGGGGTCAGGGCCTTGAGCTCGACGCGGATCGGCAGGCGACCCTGCAGCTCGGGCACCAGGTCGCTCGGCTTGCTCAGGTGGAACGCACCGGAGGCGATGAACAGGATGTGGTCGGTCTTGACCATGCCCAGCTTGGTGTTGACGGTGCAGCCTTCGATCAGTGGCAGCAGGTCGCGCTGCACGCCTTCGCGGGACACATCGGCGCCGCCGACGTTGCCGCGCTTGGCCACCTTGTCGATTTCGTCGATGAACACGATGCCGTGCTGCTCGACCGCTTCCAGGGCCTTGGCCTTGAGCTCTTCGTCATTGACCAGGCGGCCGGCTTCTTCGTCGCGGACCATCTTCAGCGCGTCCTTGACCTTCAGCTTGCGCGCCTTGCGCTTGCCCTTGCCCATGTTGGCGAACAGGCTCTGCAGCTGGTTGGTCATCTCTTCCATGCCGGGCGGCGCGGCGATCTCGACACCGACCGCGTCGGCCACTTCGATCTCGATTTCCTTGTCGTCCAGCTGGCCTTCACGCAGGCGCTTGCGGAACAGCTGGCGGGTGTTGGAGTCGCTGCTCGACGGCGCGGCCTCTTCGGCGAAGCTGCTGGTACGCGCCTGCGGCAGCAGGGCGTCGAGGATGCGGTCTTCGGCGGCGTCTTCGGCGCGGTGGCGCACACGCACGATCTCTTGCTCGCGGAGCATCTTCAGCGCGGCATCGGCCAGGTCGCGGATGATCGACTCGACGTCACGGCCGACGTAGCCGACTTCAGTGAACTTGGTCGCTTCGACCTTGATGAACGGTGCGTTGGCCAGCTTGGCCAGGCGACGGGCGATTTCGGTCTTGCCCACGCCGGTGGGGCCGATCATCAGGATGTTCTTCGGGGTGACTTCGGCACGCAGCTCGGCAGGCAGCTGCATGCGCCGCCAGCGGTTGCGCAGGGCAATGGCGACGGCGCGCTTGGCGTCGTCCTGGCCGATGATGTGGCGGTTCAGTTCGTGAACGATTTCGCGGGGGGTCATGGACATGATCAATAGGGTCCTAAGGCGCAGTCATCAGTGTGGAAAAGTCCCGCCGAGGGCGGGACGCCAAAACAACTGATCACTCGGCCAGGTCCTGCTCCTCGATGGTCAGGTTGTGGTTGGTGAACACGCAGATGTCGCCGGCGATGTTCAGGGCGGCCTCGGTGATTTCCCGGGCCGACAGGTCGGTCTTGTTCAGCAGGGCGCGAGCCGCGGCCTGGGCGTAGCCGCCGCCGGAACCCATGGCGATCAGGCCGTCTTCGGGTTCGACCACGTCGCCGTTGCCGGTGATGATCAGGGAGGCGTCCTTGTTGGCTACTGCCAACATCGCTTCCAGGCGGCTCAGGGAACGGTCGGTACGCCATTCCTTGGCCAGCTCGACGGCGGCGCGCACCAGGTGACCGGAGTGTTTCTGCAGCTGGGCTTCGAAGCGCTCGAACAGGGTGAAGGCGTCGGCGGTGGCACCGGCGAAACCGGCGATGACCTGGCCGTTGTACAGGCGACGGACTTTCTTGGCGTTGCCTTTCATCACGGTGTTGCCGAGGGAAACCTGGCCGTCGCCGCCCATGACGACTTTGCCGTTACGGCGGACAGAAACGATGGTAGTCAAGGGAGAGTCTCCACGCAGCGGGGCGAAAATGCCTGATGCAGACTCATATGGGGGGAGGGGGGAAGGATTTCAACCGAGAGGGATGAATGGTTGTTTCAGGTCTTTGCCGGCCCC
>NZ_VZZR01000045.1:0-62627 GCF_009650555.1 Pseudomonas sp. EMN2 | reverse complement strand
CATGATCCGCTGGAAGCAGGCCAACATGGGCTTCACCGATTTCGGCCTGGACTACGGCAACCCGGACTTCGTCAAATATGCGCAATCCTATGGCGCCAATGGATATCGCGTAGAAAGCGCCGACTCGTTGATTCCGCTACTTGACCACTGTGTCTCCAACCCAGGGGTGCACGTGATTGATTGTCCGGTCGACTACAGCGATAACGACCGTATATTGAACATTGATCTGCGCGCGCGCAGCGCAGCGGTGTGAAGCCCGCGATAGGCAAGATCCTGGCAAGTCTCTGGTGCCATGGCCCGAAGTGCCCCCCCGGTTGTGATAGATTCCCGCCATCAACAAGGAGGTGATACATGGCAACCAGAGGCAAGGATCATCAGATCGACAATATCGAATTCAATGTCAGCGATATTGACCGCAGCAAGGCGTTCTACGGTACGGTTTTCAACTGGCAGTTCGTGGACTATGGCCCGACCTATACCGAGTTTACGGATGGGCGATTGACGGGCGGTTTCACCACGGGTGAGCCCGTCAGGCCTGGTGGCCCGTTGGTGATCCTTTATGCGGATGATCTGGCCGAGACACAGCATCGGCTTGAGGCAGCAGGGGCAGAGATCAGCAGGGCTGTATTCGCATTTCCGGGTGGCAAGCGGTTCCACTTCATCGATCCGGATGGTTACGAGCTCGCGGTCTGGACTTCTGTGGATTGAAGCGATCAGGCTGAAACAGCGAATAAAAGAAAACCCGCCATCTAGGCGGGTTAAACAGAACGTATCGAAGCAAGGCCAGTCTGCCGTCACAGATGTCAGAATTTTGTGAAGGCCCCGCAGGTCAGGCTTCAATAACCGTTACTGAATTTTTCATCAATCATGCATCTATTAACGGCAAAGAGCTTTGGATCTAGGGTGTCCGGCTTGGCTGCTGGCGCGTACCTGTGGGCTTTCGGGCTCAAGGCAAAAAAAGCCCGCCAGGGCCGGCGGGCTGGAACGTGCTTGAAGGGAGAGCCTTGAGGTTGCGCCTGGTCGGTTAAGTCAGGGTTAACTACCCGCTGCATTGACCGCTGGCGCCGGAGGGCCTATATAGGCGGCCTGTAGTGTATGGAGTGTGTGATGTACGAAGAAGACGATTTGCCAGAGCCCGAGCACGACCACCTGCTTGACCACGAATTTCACGACAGCTTCGACCCTGAGGCGGATGCGCAGGGGGCGCTGGATGAAGTCGAGGAGGACGAGGAGCTGCAGGATGATTTCGATGACGAGGAAGATCACCCGGCCTGGCACGATGACTGCGACGATTGACGTCGCAGCAATCGCGTATTGATCCGGCGCTCAGTGGCGGTCGAGGGAAAAACGCCCGGGGCCGCTGACGGCCAGTGCCAGCAGCCCGCCAACGATGCTCAGGTTTTTCAGGAACTGAGTCATGTTGGCGCTGCGTTCGGGGTCGACCATGTTCCAGAACGGGTGGCCGAGCAGCGCGGTGCCCAGCACGAACAGGGCGAACAGCAGCGCCAGTGGCCGGGTATAGAAGCCCAGGATCAGCAGGATGGCGACCAGGAACTCCATGATCACCGCCACCCCGGCAGCCAGCATCGGGGCCGGTGCGCCGAGGGAGGTCATGTAGCCGACCGTGCCCTCGAAGCCGGTCAGCTTGCCCCAGCCCGCGAGTACGAACAGGATCATCAGGAAGATTCGGGCAAGCAGCAGAATGAAGTCGCGTTGGCCTTCGAGCAGTGCATAGCGCATGGTGGCGCTCCGATGGACGGTGACAATTTCCACTCTAGCAGCTGCCTGGCGGAATTCCGCTGGGCATGAAAAAGGCGCCGCAAGGGCGCCTTCATCGAAAACAGATGGTGCGAGTGGCGGGACTCGAACCCGCAAGGCTCACGCCGACAGATTTTAAGTCTGCTGTGTATACCAATTCCACCACACTCGCACAGTTGAGCGCCGTGCCTCATTAATAGAAGGCCTTGGCAATCAAGCGCGCTTTATAACCCATTGTTATAGAAGCGTCAACCGGTCTGCAGGTTCAGGGCGTGATGGTGTGGGCAATATCCCGTAGCTCACAGGCAGAACCGCGCAAATCTTCGACATGATTATCCATGGCCCGAGCATCTGTCTGATGGATTGAATGACGCAGAAACAGGGCGTGGCCATCCAGTGCCTGGCACAGTGTGTCGAGTTCGGCAGCCGTGTGCAGCAGGTCGTCCTGAAGACGTTGCAGGCGTTGATTCGCGGGCATGGGGTGCGTCCTTGCAGGTAAGCGTGGCGCCACTATAGGCCAATTGACAGCAGGCTGTCATTGCGCCACCTTTGCGCCATTGGATCCAAGTGAGTAAGCCGTGATGCCCCCGTTTTCCCCAGGCCAGGCCAGCTCAGCAGGGCGTGTTGTGCGCCCGAAGCTGTTTTGGCGTGTGTTGTTTCTGCTGGTTTGCCTGCTGGCAGCCTTCCTCTTCGTCGGCCTGGTGGGGCTGGGTAGCTACCTTGTGGTGCTTGGCCTGGATGAATTGCGTTCCGCTTCTCAACGGCTCATGGCCTTGGGTGGCGGTGCGTTGATCCTGCTGGTCGGCCTGTGGTTGCTCAAAGTGGCAATGCCGCGCAGGCTGGTGCCGACGATGCGTGAGCCTGAAGTTGACGGTCGTCGCATGGGGTAGGGTACTTGCAGGACTTTTGACTACGCTCAGTATGTCCTTATCGCGGTGCTTGGGGAGTTCGCATGCCAGCAACGGACCGGCCCGCCCAGTCAGTAATGCCCGAAGCGCGCTATGAACAGCTGGTTCAGGCGGTGGTCGACTATGCCATCTACATGCTCGATCCAGATGGCCATGTGGTGTCGTGGAACGCCGGTGCCCAACGGATCAAGGGCTATCGCGCCGACGAGGTGATAGGCAAGCATTTCTCCCTGTTCTTCACCGCCGAAGACAGTGCCGAGGGCCGCCCCGAACGCCTGTTGCGCCAGGCCCTGGAGCAGGGCGTGGCGCAGGATGAGGGCTGGCGTGTACGCAAGGATGGCACGCAATTCTGGGCCTTGGCCGCGCTGGACGTCATTCGCGACGAGCAGGGCCAGATCATCGGCCTGGCCAAGGTCACGCGCGACATCACCGATCGCCGGGACTCCGCGCTGCAACTGGACGCCATGCGCGCCCAGCTGTTCCAGGCGCAGAAACTCGAGGCCCTTGGCCAGCTGACCGGCGGCTTGGCCCATGACTTCAACAACCTGCTGACCATCATCCTCAGCTCCGCCCGCCTGGCCATCAACAGTCAGGACCCCAGCCGCACGCGGCGTATGCTAGAGCACATTCTCGATGCCGGGCAGCGGGGTACCCAGTTGACCCAGCAACTGCTCAGCTTTGCCCGCCATCGGCAGCTGAGCGTCGTACGGATTCCGCCTGCCCAGGTGGCCGGATCCATTCGCGCGCTGGCGGAACACGCATTGCCTCGCGACATCGAACTGGTCGAGCAGATCCAGGCAGAGCTGCCTGCGATTGACGTGGATGCCGGGCAGTTGCAGATGGTGCTGCTGAACATGATGTTCAATGCCCGGGATGCGATCGGCACGGCAGGACGGATCGAGCTGGTGGTCGACAGTGTGGAGCTGGCCGGTGAAGTGGAGGGCTTGCAAGGGCGCTATGTGCGTTTCGATGTGCGGGACGATGGCGAGGGTATTGATCCGAAAGTGTTGCCACGCATCTTCGAGCCGTTTTTCACCACCAAGCCGTTCGGCAAAGGCACAGGTCTGGGGCTCAGCCAGGCCTATGGGTTCGCCAGGCAGAGCAATGGCGCCATCCGTGTTGCCAGCCAGCCCGGCAAGGGGACCTGCATGAGCCTGTACCTGCCGGCATGCCCCGATGATCAACCGCAGACAAGCGAGTAAAGCATCATGGTTGAACACCTCAAGCGACTGGCCACCGGTATTGAAGGCCTCGATGCCCTGCTCAAGGGCGGGTTGGTGGTGGGGGCGTCCTATATCGTCCAGGGGCATCCGGGCTCGGGCAAGACCATCCTGGCCAACCAGCTTGCTTGCAACCATGTCCGCGACGGCGGGCGGGTGCTGGTGGCCACGTTGCTCAGTGAATCCCATGAACGGTTGTTCCAGTACCTGTCGACCCTGACGTTTTTCGATCAGACGATGGTGGGCGACAGCATTCAGTTCGTCAGCGCCTTCGACACCCTTGAGCAGGATGGCCTCGACGCCGTGGTGCGGTTGCTGCGCCAGGAGATTGCCCGGCAGCAGGCCAGCCTGTTGATCGTCGATGGCCTGCTCAACGCCCGCTCACGGGCGGAAACCAGCCTCGATACCAAGAAGTTCGTTTCCGAATTGCAGGGGCATGCCGCTTTTGCCGGATGCACCGTTCTGCTGCTGACCAGCGCACGCCTGGAGGAAGGCAGCCCCGAGCACACCATGGTCGATGGCGTCATCGAGCTGGGCGAGCATATGGTCGGCAGCACGGCGGTGCGTCATGTGCAACTGCGCAAGACCCGTGGCAGCGCTGCGTTGTCGGGGCGCCACGAATGCCTGATCAGCGAGGCAGGGTTGCAGGTATTCCCGCGGCTGGAGTCACTGTACAGCCACCCCAGCCTGCCTGGTGCTCAGGCGCTGAGCCGGGCCACTACCGGGGTGAGCGACCTGGACAGCATGCTCGGCGGCGGTTTGGCCGAAGGTTCCGTTAGCCTGCTTATGGGGCCGTCCGGGGTCGGCAAAAGTGCCTTGGGCATCGCGTTCCTGGCCGCGTCCGATGAGCGCGCACCCGGGCTGCATTTCGGGTTCTACGAGACGCCCGCTCGCTTGCGCCTCAAGGCCCAGGCACTAGGCTTCGACATCGCCGGGCAGGAGCGTGACGGGGTCGTGCAACTCAGTTGGCAACCCACCACCGAGGGGTTGCTGGATGAGGTAGGCGCACGTTTGCTTGAGCAGGTGCAGGCACTGGGCGCCAGGCGCGTGGTGATCGACAGCCTCGGCGCGTTCGGACGCTTGGCGTTGGAGCCGGGGCGCTTGAACGCGTTCTTCCGCGCCCTGACCGGTGAGCTGCGCGCACGTGAGGTGACCGTCCTGCTCACCTGGGAGATGCGTGATATTTTCGGCGCCGAGATCACCGCTCCGGCACCGGACCTGTCGAGCATCGTCGACAACCTGGTGCTGATGCGCTTCGCCGAACTCGATGCCAAGCTGCACCGCGTGCTGTCGATCGTCAAGGTGCGCGACAGCGACCACGACCCAACGCTGCAGGCGCTGCACCTGGGGCCGCTGGGGATCACTCTGGGGCGGGTTTTCGATGGCGCTAGCGGCGTGCTCAGCGGCACAGCGGTCCCGCAAGGTGATCGCTGATGGGATGACGCCATGAATACCATCCTGATCGTCGATGACGAGTACCTGATCGCCGATATCCTCGGTTTTGCCCTGGAGGACGAAGGCTATCAGGTGGAAAAGGCCAGTAACGGGCGCAAAGCCTTGGAGGCCTTGAAAGGGAGGCGCGAAGGCAGGCATGTGGAATTGGTCATCACCGACTACATGATGCCGGTCATGAGTGGTGTGGAACTGGTGCGGGCCATTCGCACCGAGCTGGATCTTCCGCACCTGCCGGTCATTCTCATGAGTGGTGCGCAGGCCGACAAAAAGCTGATCCGCCCCGAGCTGTTCGCCGCGGTGTTCGACAAGCCATTCGACATGGACAGAATGATCGCCAAGGTGCGCGAACTGCTGGGCACCTGAGGGTCAGGGTGGGCGCCCCGCGTGGGCGGGCAATCGATCAGACGCGTCCGTGCGGCTTGATGCGTGGGTAATCAGTGTTTCTCGTCGCCTTTCTCCGGGGCAGGGCTGCCGGCCTGGATTCGCTTGTAAATCTCTTCACGGTGCACCTGGACATCCTTCGGCGCATCGATGCCGATCCTCACTTGCATCCCCTTGACTCCCAGAATGGTGACTTTGATGTCGTCGTTGATGACGATGCTTTCGCCGACCTTACGGGTGAGTATCAGCATGTAGTTCTCCTTGGTGATGTAAAAACCGCCGGGCCATTTACCACAACGGTGGGAGCTTTGTCCCTCTTCCTTTCCATTAAAGACGCTTTCGGCGGATAGTAATTCCTCCGTCAGACAATTTATGCCTGTCTCTAGTTGCAGGTGCTGCTGGGCATAGGGTGCTGCCCATCAGCGGAGGTGCTCGGTGGCAAGGATAGGGTGGTTGAGGTCATATGGGAAATTTCCTTGTTTGATAAGTGAAATAGCCGAGCTCAATGATCGTTTGTATCCAGTGCCTGCAAAAAAACCAGCAGCGCCGCTTCCTCGGGCTCCAAGCCCTTGCGCTGGCGCGCCCGCGGCAGCTGTGCCAGGCGCCCGAGCTGGAAATGCTCGAACAACGCAGGGTGGATATAGCAGCGGCGGCAAACGGCCGGCGTATTGCCCAGGCGGTTGGCCACCTGGCGCACGGTTGCCGCCACCTGGCGCCGGGCTTCGCTGTCGGGCTCCCAGGCCAATGGCCTTAGCAGGCTCAGGGCCAGGCTGCTGCCGGCCCAGGTGCGATAGTCCTTGGCGGTGAAGTCGGCGCCGGTCAACTGCTGGAGGAACTGGTTCACCTCGGTCGAGCCGATACTGTGGCGTTGCCCGTCATCGCCCAGATACTGGAACAGCGCTTGGCCAGGCAGTTCCATGCAGCGCTTGAGCAGCGCCGCCAGGCGTCGGTCATGCAGCGTGACGTCGTGTTCGACACCGCGCTTGCCGCGGAACTGAAAGCGGATGGTGCTACCCCGAACCTTCACGTGACGGCAGTTCAGCGTGGTCAGCCCGTAGGAGCGATTGTCGCGCAGGTACTGGCGGTTGCCGATGCGAATGAGCGTCGCGTCGAGCAGGCTGATCACCAGCGCCATCACTTTTTCCCGGTCCATCCCGCGGCGTGCCAGGTGTTCGTCCAGGCGCTTGCGCAAGGCGGGCAGGGCTTGGGCGAAGGCCAGCAGGCGCCCGTATTTGTACTGGTCACGCTGCTCGCGCCATTGCTGATGGTAGCGGTACTGTTTACGCCCTCGGGCATCGCGGCCGGTGGCCTGTAAATGGCCCAGCGGGTCGCTGCAGATCCACACCTCGGTATAGGCTGGCGGGATCACCAGCGCCGCGATGCGCGCCAGGGTCGCGGCATCGCGCACCTGCCGGCCCAAGGCATCGAAGTAGAGGAAGCGTTCGCCTCGCCGGCGCCGGCTCAACCCGGGCTGGTTGTCGTCGACATAATGCAGGCCGGCGGGTAGCGGGCTGTCGGGCATCGGTGCAGTCCATCGAGCGGTCATGCAGCAATGGACAACCGCCACTGCGGCGTTGCTCAACCGAGTAGCGCCACCGACTTGATCTGCGCCCACAGATTCTGGCCTGGTTGCACGCCGAGTTGCTCCGCCGAGTAGCGGGTAATGCGCGCCAGCAGGGGGCTGCCGCTGGCGTCCAGGCTTACCATCACATGGGCCGGGTTGTCTGCCGCGCGGCATTCGCGCACCCGCACCGGCAAGCGGTTGAGAATGCTCGAGGCGCCGTCGGCGCTCAGCGCCAGGCTCACATCGCGGGCCTGCACCTTCAACCGCAGGGTGCTGCCCATATGCAAGGCAGGATGGGCGATGCGCAACAGCGGGCCTTCGCCCCCGGGCAAGCGCAGGTCGAACAGCTCAAAGTGCGGGTCGTGGCCGACCACCACGCCTTCGAGCACCACGCCGGCATCCTCGCCCTGGGCCAGCGACAGGTCCAGGCGTGCCAGGGTCTGGCCGATCGGGCCGCTGGCCAGGGCCTTGCCCTGTTCCAGCAGTACCAGGTGGTCGGCCAGGCGCGCGACTTCGTCCTGGGCATGGCTGACATAGATGAGCGGGATATCCAGTTCGTCGTGCAGGCGCTCCAGATAGGGCAGGATTTCGCGCTTGCGCGCACTGTCCAGGGCCGCCAGCGGCTCGTCCATCAGCAACAGGCGCGGGCTGCTGAGCAGCGCCCGGGCGATGCCGACCCGCTGTGCTTCGCCGCCCGACAAGGTGGCCGGCTTGCGCTCGAGCAGATGGCCGATGCCCAGCAGCTGGCACGCCTGCTCCAGCTTGATCTTGCGCTCACTGGGGGCGATGCGGCGCCAGCCGAACTCCAGGTTGCCGCGCACCGACAGGTGCGCAAACAAGCTGGCTTCCTGGAACACATAACCCACAGGGCGTTTGTGCGGGGCCATGAAATACCCGCGCGCGCTGTCTTCCCAAACCTCGCCGTTGACCTCGATATAAGCACTGGCGGCACGCTCCAGGCCCGCCAGGCAACGCAGGCACGAGGTCTTGCCCGAGCCGGAATGGCCAAACAGCGTGCTGATGCCGCGCCCGGGCAGGCGCAGGTCGACATTCAGGGTGAAATCGTCGCGCGCAAGCATCAGGCGCGCCTGTATCGAAGCACTCATCTCAGCTCCAGCCAGCCTTGCCACGCCGGCCGGCGTAAAGCATCAGCAGTACCAGGAAGGAGAACAGCAGCATGGCCCCGGCCAGCCAATGGGCCTGGTCATAGGCCATGGCCTCGACGTGATCGAAGATCTGCACCGAGACCACGCGGGTCTTGTCGGGAATATTGCCACCGATCATCAGCACCACGCCGAACTCGCCCACGGTATGGGCAAAGCCGAGAATGCTGGCGGTGATGAAACCGGGGCGTGCCAGCGGCAGCACCACATGGACGAAGGTATCCCAGGGGCTGGCGCGCAGGGTCGCGGCCACCTCAAGCGGGCGCTGGCCAATGGCACTGAAGGCGTTCTGCAGTGGCTGGACCACGAACGGCATGGAATACACCACCGAGCCGATCACCAGCCCGGCGAAACTGAACACCACGCTGCCCAGGCCCAGCGCCTGGGTGGCTTGGCCGATCCAGCCATGGGGGCCAAGCATCAGCAGCAGGTAGAAACCGATCACCGTCGGCGGCAGCACCAGGGGCAGCGCCACCACCGCGCCAATCGGACCGCGCAGCCAGGAGCGGGTGCGTGCCAGCCACCAGGCGATAGGCGTGCCCACCACCAGCAGGATGGCAGTGGTCAGGCTGGCCAGCTTGATGGTCAGCCAGATCGCACCCAGGTCACTGGCGTCGAGTGGCATCAGATTTCATAGCCGTAGGACTTGATCACGGCGGCTGCCTTCGGGCCCTTGAGGTAGTCGACCAGCGCCTTGGCCGCCGGGTTGTCCTTGCCCTTGTTCAGGATCACTGCGTCCTGGCGGATCGGCTCGTGCATCGAGGCCGGGACGATCCAGGCCGAGCCATTCTCGACCTTGCCGTCCTTGTAGATCTGCGACAGGGCGACGAAGCCCAGCTCGGCATTGCCGGTGGAAACGAACTGGAACGCCTGGGTGATGTTCTGGCCTTCGACGAGCTTGGCCTTGGTGGCCTCGGTCAGCTTGAGCTTGTCCAGCACCTGGGTGGCGGCCAAGCCATAAGGGGCGGTCTTGGGGTTGGCGATGGACAGGTGCTTGAAGTCGTTTTTCTTCAGTACCTCGCCCTTGCTGTCGACGTAGCCGGGTTTGGCCGACCACAGCGCCAGGGTGCCGATGGCGTAGGTGAAGCGCGAGCCTGCAACGGTTTCTTTTTCCTGCTCGAGCTTGGCCGGGGTGCTGTCGTCGGCGGCGAGGAACACTTCGAACGGCGCGCCGTTCTTGATCTGTGCGTAGAACTGGCCGGTGGCGCCGTATGCGGCGACCAGTTTGTGGCCGGTATCCTTCTCGAAATCCTTGGCGATGGCCTGGATCGGCGCTGTGAAGTTGGCTGCCACGGCAACCTGGACTTCATCGGCCCAGGCGCTGTTGAGGGTGAACAGGCTGGCCAGGGTAGCGGCGGCCAGGTGGGACAGGCGAATACGCATCGAGAAGGCTCCTAGGGGCGGGTGTTTATCGTTATGGTGCGGACTATATAGCGATAAGCCATCCGTCGGGAAGAGCTGCGCGGCTAAAAAATTGATCTATGGGTCAAGATTTTAAGCGCCCCGTTGGCAATTTCAAGCGTCAGCTCGCCCGCGTCGAGGTGTTTGCCCAAGCGCAGGGCCTGGCCTGACCACAGGTTGCTGAAATCACTGTTGCCCTGTGGGTCGGTAATCGCCCGTAGCGGCATCAAGGCGCCGCCTGCCAGGGGGAAATGCGGGGCCAGTGCGCTCATGGGCCCCAGCTCGCGCATGATGCGGTTGTTGATGCCGCGCGCAGGGCGCCCGGTGAACAGGTTGGTCAATGCGGTATCGCTGGCCGGGGCGCAGTCCAGTGCACGGCGATGCGCCGGCGAGACCTTGGCCTGCGGGCAGAACAGGTAGGCGGTGCCGATCTGCACGGCCGAGGCGCCCAGGGCGAGGGCGGCGAGCAGGCCACGGTGATCGGCAATGCCGCCGGCGGCAATCACCGGTACGCGCACCGCGTCCGCTACCTGGGGCACCAGGGCGAAGGTGCCGATCTGGCTGGTGATGTCGTCGCTGAGGAACATGCCGCGGTGGCCGCCCGCTTCAAAGCCCATGGCGATGATCGCGTCGCAGCCGTGCTGTTCGAGCCAGATGGCTTCCTCGACCGTGGTGGCGCTGGACAGCACCTTGGCCCCGGTTGCCTTGACCCGTTGCAGCAATGCGGCGGCGGGCAGGCCGAAATGGAAGCTGACCACCTCCGGGCGCATTGCCTCCACCAGTTGGCAGCTCTGCTCGTCGAACGGCGCACGGTTGGATACCGGCGTGGGCGCGCCGAAGTCGGCGCCGGTTTCGTCGTAGTAGGGCTTGAGCGCCTGCTTCCAGCGCGCGTCACGCTCTGGGTCCGGTGCTGGCGGCTGGTGGCAGAAGAAGTTGAGGTTGAGCGGGCCGCTGCATGCGCCGCGGAAGGCCTCGATTTCCCCGCGTATCTGTTCGTGGGTCAGCATGGCGCAGGGCAGGGCGCCCAGGCCGCCGGCGTTGCCGACGGCAATGGCCATCGCCGAGCCGCTAGCGCCGGCCATGGGCGCCTGGAGGATGGGCACCTCGATGTTCAACAGGTCGAGGATGCGGCGGTCTGGCCAGGTGCTCATGGGCGACTCCTTGAGTGCGGCGGGATCGGGGCGGTCTTACAGGGCCTTGCTGACCTGAATGTCGCTGATCTTCTCGGCGTCGTCGCCGTGGATCTTGCGCAGGGCCTGCTGCGCCTGCTCCAGGGAGGCATCGGGCATCAGGGCGAAATCCCAGCGGCGTTCGCCGTCGAGCTTGTACTTGATCACATACTTGATGGTCTGGGTCATGCGGGCGTTATCCGAGTTTCGACGAGGAGCGGCGAATGATCTTGATCTTGTGCGTCAGGGTCGGCTTGCGGGTCACCGAGATCGGGCGCGTGGTCACGGTATCGATGGTGATGTTCCAGAAACCGGTGCTGGGCACGGTAATTTTTGCCGGGAACTTCTCGAAGTGGCCACCGTGGTAAGTGTGTCGGCCGCCATTCTTGAAGCTGCGGAAGTTGGCGTCGTTCATCAGGCGGATGTTGCAGCGCTGGGAGCACTCGATGACGACGATGTCGTCCTCGTTCAGGTGCTCGCGCTGGTGTACGAATTTCATGGGGTGCTCCGCAAGGGTTGTTTCTGCAAAGGCGAAAGATACCACGATGTGGCGCTACACTTGCGTCCGGGCTCGAGCGGGCGGGGAGATTTCTGCCAGATCGGGGAGCAATTGCGCCTGGCTGCGGTCAGAGGGTGATCTTTGCAATTGGAGTAGCGTAAATGAAATGGCTGGTAGCGGCGGTGGCGCTGGCGCTGGGGGGCTGCGCAAGCGTGACGGAGCTGGAGCAGTCCCACGAAACCATGGATGTGATGTCTGGCAAGACGCCCCGTGAATACGCTGATTGCGTCAAGCGCAAGCTGGCGGACAGTCGTGACCCCTTGGGTGAAGAAGTGCGCGGCGATGGCCTGCGCCTGATCGTGCCGCAAAAACTGTCTGCGAACGCAGGGCCGGCGGCGCTGCTGGACATCGACAAACGTGGCAGCGGCAGTGCGATCAAGGTTCATGAGCGTTTGAGCAATTTCCCCCTGCGCCTGGGAGATGTGCGCACGGCGGCGACCGAGTGCATCTCGGGTTCTTGATCCAGCGCAGTTGTTGATCGATTAAAAGGCAGATTGCCCATTTCCATCCCGGTGGCACGTTGTCGCATACCGGGGATAAGCCCTAGTATTTATGGGCTTATGTCGTTTGAGCCTAAGCTTATAACAAGGAAATGGAGTCTTCCGTGATGATATCCCTGAGTCGTGTCGTGATCGGCGGTTGGCTGATCCTGGCCTGGCCCTCGGCGTATGCCGCCGACGGACAACAGGTCTTCAACCAGGGCGGGCAGAACCCCGCCGCCATGGCCTGCCTGGGCTGCCATGGGCCGGACGGCAAAGGCATTGCCGCCGCCGGCTTCCCCCGCCTTGCCGGTTTGTCTGCCGGCTACCTTGCCAAGCAGCTGCGGGATTTTCGCCAGGGCAGCCGCAAGCAGGCGGTGATGGAGCCGCTGGCCAAGGCGCTGAGTGACGCGGAAATCGACGCCGTCAGCACCTACCTGGCAGCGCTCCCGGCTGATGGCGCCGTCGACCTGCGCCGCCAGCAGATTGCCGGCGATGCGGTATCCCGTTTGGCCCTGTATGGCGACTGGAGCCGGCAGATCCCAGGCTGCGTGCAGTGCCATGGGCCGGGTGGCAGCGGGGTTGGCGAACATTTCCCACCCCTGGCCGGGCAACCGGCCGGCTACCTGGTGGCCCAGCTCAACGCCTGGCGCGACGGCAGCCGCAGCAACGACCCCAACCAATTGATGGTCAACGTGGCCAAGGCCATGACCGATGCCGAGGTCAAGGCGATAGCCGAGTATTTCGCCAAGGCAACAAGCCCGTCGGCCAGCCAGGAGGTCAAGCCATGAACACCATGATCCCCGCTGTGCTGTTGCTGGCCATTGGCAGTGCCCAGGCCGCGCCGATTGCCATGGAAGATCAATCGCAGCTCAAGGTACCGGGCGTGCAGGCCGCGCCGCAGTTCGTGGCGCCCGCCGAAAGCGCCATCCCCGACAACGCCTTTGGCAAGATGGTCCGCCAAGGCCATGCATTGTTCGTCGATACCCGCCGCTTGATGCCCGATGCCGTGGGCAATGGCCTGAACTGCAGCAATTGCCACCTCGACCAGGGGCGCATGGCCCACTCGGCGCCGTTATGGGGTGCTTATCCGATGTACCCGGCGTATCGCAAGAAAAACGACAAGGTCAACACCTTCGCCGAACGCATCCAGGGTTGTTTCCAGTTCAGCATGAACGGCAAGCCACCGGCGGCCGACAGCCCGCAGATGACAGCGCTGAGTGTGTACGCCTACTGGCTTTCGACCCAGGCGCCGACCGGCGTCGAGATCGCCGGCCGTGGCTACCCCGACGTTGCGCAGCCCGCGGGCGGCTACGACTTCAAGCGGGGCCAGCAGGTGTACCGCGAGCAATGCGCGATCTGCCACGGCGACAACGGTGAGGGGCAGAAGGTCGCCGGGGAATACGTGATGCCGCCGTTGTGGGGCAAGGACTCGTACAACTGGGGGGCGGGCATGCACCGCATCAACACCGCGGCGTCGTTCATCAAGTACAACATGCCGCTGGGCAAGCCTGGCAGCCTGAGCGACCAGCAGGCCTGGGACGTGGCTGCGTGGATCAACCGCCACGAGCGGCCACAGGATCCACGCTTGGTGGAGGGCTCGATCGAGAAGACGCGATTGAAGTTCCATGCCAATGACGGGGTCAACCTGTACGGGCAAAAGGTCGACGGTGTGCTGGTCGGGCAGGGCACCGGCGGCTGAGCGTGGCAGCGGCCCACGGCCATGACGCCGTGGGCCGCCCCGCAAAGGCGGCCAGGTGTGTTCCAGCAGTGCCGCGCTAGATTCGTGCTGGGTCCGTCTGCAGCAACCACAGCTGGCTGTTGCTTGCCAGTTGCTGGTCCAGGGTTGATTCAACCCCCTCTACGCGGGCCTTTTCCTGCTTGAACAGCTGGTCGAGCAGCGCCATCAGGTCACGGGACTTGCTTGCCGAGCGCGGTGTGCTGATATCGGATTGCACGGCCCCATCGCGCATGGTCAGCACGCGCTTGGTGCTGCTTGCTTGTTGGCTGACCCCTGCCTCGGCCAGTTCGCCGTCGAGTATCGACAGCCGGCTGATGCTGCTGGCCTGTTCGCGCAGCACACGGTAGTGGTAGTCACCGCCAACAACGCCGTCGGTAAGCCGTGCCGACGAGTCGAGGCTGCTGTGCCAGGCGGCGTCGAGGGTGGCCTGCTGCTGCTGTTGGCGAGTGACGTTATTGCCTTTGCTCTGGGTCGAGGTGGACTGCGAGACCTGGTAGGCGAAGCGGTCCTCTTCCTTCAGTCTTAGCGGGTTTGGTCGCGTGCTGGTCTGGCTGATCGAGGCGCTGAAGTCGGCCAGACCGCTGAGCAGCGAGCGGCTGAACGTGTGGCTTGGCATGCTGTGCTCGGCCGGGCGCGGGCTATTGTCGTCCACCTGGTTGAGTTGGCGGAAGGCGTCCTTGAACAGCGTCATCAAGTGCGCATCGCCCTTGCCGCGCTCCTGCGCAGCATCGAACTGGGCCAGATAGTTGTTGAGCGCCGCCTGCCGCTGCGCCGTGCCACCAAGCAAGCTACCCCCCTGGGTGTCGAGGTTCAGTTGCAGGTCGCCGTTCGGCCCCTGCAGGCTGACACTGCGGGTGATTTGATTCAGACGCAGATCGAAGGTCTGCTGCTTGCCGTCGACCAGATCGAGCCTGGCATTCATCTGCAGCCCGGTGAACAGGTTCTGATCGAGCTTGAGCATAGCGTCCAGCTTGAGGCGCGGCGGCTGCTGGTTCAGGCCGCTGATCACCGACTCGAAGCCATTGGCGAGGCTCGCCAGGCTCTTCAGTTCGGTGTCGCTGAGGGTGCCGTTCTGCACCTCGGCATCGACGGCCAGGCCTTTCTCGCTGCTGTAGAGGCCGAGGGTGACAGTTGCCCCGGAAGCGGTGGTCAGGTTCAAGGTCACGTGGTTGCTGGCGTACTTACGCAGCTCTGACTGCTGCTGGGCCAGCAGCACGGCGTCGGCTTGGCTGTTTGCGCCTGCCAGCAGCGCCGATTGGGACACGCGCTGGCCGCCGTTGGCGACCAGTTGTTCCATGAGGGTTGCGCCCAGGCCCTGGAAACTCCCGCTCAGCGTACTGCTCCTGAGGCTGCCCTGCATGTGCAGGCTGAGCGGGTCGGTGTTTTCCTGCTGCCAGAGGTAACGGCTTTGCGGTGTGCCCAGCGAGCCCCTGGCGGAGTATGTCTGGGCATCGGCAACGCGGGTATCCAGGCCGAGGTTGACCTGAGCGCTTGGGCTGTCGGCGGGGTGTGCGGCCTTGTGCGGGCTGACGGTCTGCTGGGGGGTGGAGCTGCTGTAGGCGAGGGGGAGCCGCAGCGCGGCGCTGATCGGGTTCATTTCGCTGTCCTTGCGAGGGAATGGGTCTACCGATGATATCGGCATGCCATCGTCAAACCTGAGCGATAAGTGCGAAACGAACCGGCCCGCCATAAGGCGGGCCGGTCGATGCAGCAGCTGACGATCAGCGGCGGCGGAACAGCGGCAGCGGCTCGTCGGTGGCGCCCTGGTAGGTCACCGAGAAGTCCTTCAGGCTCTGCAGCGCGTCTTCCGGGTCCTTGTCGGCACGGATGGCGAACGCATCGAAGCCACAGCGGGCCATGTAGAACAGCTGGTCGCGCAGCACGTCGCCGATGGCGCGCAGCTCACCCTTGAACTTGTAGCGGTCACGCAGCAGGCGCGCATTGGAATAGTTGCGCCCGTCGGTGAAGGCCGGGAAGTTCAGGGCGATGACCTGGAAGTGCTCAACGTCCGCGCCGATTTCTTCGGCTTCCTCGTCGCTGTCCAGCCAGATGCCCAGGCCGCCGTCGCGGGCCTTGAGCATGCTCGGATGGTCACGCCACAGTTGCAGCGGCACGATGTAGTCGTCGCAGTTGGTCAGCTCGTCGATCGAGACGTCCTTGGGCAGCAGGTGCCAGGTTTCGTCGACGATCTGGTTGTTCTTAATGATTCGCTGCATAGACGCGTTCCTTGAAGGGGTCGATACCGATCCGCTGGTAGGTGTCGATGAAACGCTCGTCTTCGGTGCGTTGCTCGACATACACGTTGATCAGCTTCTCGATCACGTCGGCCATGTCATCCTGGGCGAACGAAGGGCCGAGGATCTTGCCCAGGCTGGCGTCGCGCGCGGCGTTGCCGCCCAGCGACACCTGGTAGAACTCCTCGCCTTTCTTGTCCACCCCGAGGATGCCGATGTGGCCGACGTGGTGGTGGCCGCAGGCGTTCATGCAGCCGGAGATGTTCAGGTCGAGCTCGCCGATGTCGAACAGGTAGTCCAGGTCGTCGAAGCGGCGCTGGATGGATTCGGCAATCGGGATCGACTTGGCGTTGGCCAGCGAGCAGAAATCACCGCCCGGGCAGCAGATGATGTCGGTCAGCAGGCCGATGTTCGGCGTGGCGAAGCCGTTCTCGCGCAGTTCCAGCCACAGGGCGTGCAACTGGCGCTGCTCGACGTCGGCGAGGATGATGTTCTGCTCGTGCGAGGTGCGCAGGTAGCCGAAGCTGTAGCGCTCGGCGAAGTCGGCGACGGCGTCCAGCTGCTTGTCGGTCAGGTCGCCCGGGGCAACGCCGGTGGGCTTGAGCGACAGGGTGACGGCGACGTAGCCCGGCTTCTTGTGCGCGCGGGTGTTGCGCGAACGCCAGCGGGCAAAGCCTGGGTGCTCGGCATCCAGCGCGCTGTAGTCCTGGTTGTCGAGCGCCAGGTACTCAGGGTCGATGAAGTGGCGCGCCACGCGCTGCACTTCGGCCTCGGTCAACGTGGTCTCGCCACCGCGCAGGTGGGCCATTTCGGCCTCGACCTTCTCGGCGAACACTTCCGGGGTGAGGGCCTTGACCAGGATCTTGATCCGCGCCTTGTACTTGTTGTCACGGCGGCCGTAACGGTTGTACACGCGCAGGATGGCGTCCAGGTAGCTGAGCAGGTCCTGCCACGGCAGGAACTCGTTGATGAACGCGCCGATCACCGGGGTACGGCCCAGGCCGCCACCTACCAGCACGCGGAAGCCCAGCTCGCCGGCAGCGTTACGCACCGGCTCAAGGCCGATGTCGTGCACTTCGATGGCGGCGCGGTCGTCGCTCGAACCGTTGACGGCAATCTTGAACTTGCGCGGCAGGTAGGCGAATTCCGGGTGGAAGGTGGTCCACTGGCGAACGATCTCGCACCATGGGCGCGGGTCCACCAGTTCGTCGGCGGCGACACCGGCGAACTGGTCGGTGGTGACGTTGCGCAGGCAGTTGCCGCTGGTCTGGATCGCGTGCATCTGCACGGTGGCCAGCTCGGCCAGGATATCCGGGATGTCTTCCAGCGCCGGCCAGTTGTACTGCACGTTCTGGCGGGTGCTGATATGCGCGTAGCCCTTGTCGTAGTCGCGGGCGATCTTCGCCAGCATACGGGCCTGCGTTGCGTTCAGCTGGCCATAGGGCACGGCGACGCGCAGCATCGGGGCGAAGCGTTGGACATAGAGCCCGTTCTGCAGGCGCAGCGGGCGGAATTCTTCTTCGCTCAGCTCACCGGCCAGGTAGCGGCGGGTCTGATCACGGAACTGCTTGACGCGGTCCTCGATGATCCGCTGATCGTACTCGTCGTATACGTACATAAAAGTCCTGTCTCAGGCTGCATGCAGCTAATCGCGCGCACGGCCGCGCACTCCGGAGCGGAGCGGGGGAACGATAGCAGAGTGGGTTTATGCGCTAAAGTGATGTTTTTGCATATGAAAAGAACCATTTGGACTAAGTGAGACTGACTGCCATTTGCCCGCTCTACACCGCGCTGCGCGTATACTCCGCCGTTTGCTCCCCAGGGATGTAACCGCATGCTCAAGGCCTTGTGCCAGGGCCTGTGCCTGAGCCTGCCGCTGGTGGCGGGCGCACAGGCCGCTTCGGTGGTATTTCTCAACCCAGGCTTGTCCAACGAGACGTTCTGGGTCGACTACTCACGCTTCATGCAGGCCGCCGCCACGGACCTGGGCATGCAATTGCGCGTGCAGTACAGCGAGCGCCGGGCCGACCTCGCCCTGACCCAGGCCCGCGCCGTGCTGCAGGGGCCGGAACGCCCGGACTACCTGGTGCTGGTCAACGAACAGTACGTCGCCCCCGAGATCATCCGCCTGTCCCGCGGTACCGGGGTCAAGCTGTTCCTGGTCAACAACGGCCTGACGGACAGCCAGGCGCGCAGCATCCAGGCCCAGCCCGACAAGTACCCCGAAGTGCTCGGCACCCTGACCAGCAACGACGAAGTGGCCGGCTACCAGATGCTCAAGGCGATGGTGGCGAAACTGCCGCCCTCGTCCGGGCCGGTCGACCTGCTGGCCTTTGCCGGGGTCAAGACCACCCCGGCCTCGCAGCTGCGCGAGCAGGGCATGCGCCGCGCGCTGGCAGACTTCCCGCAGGTGCGCCTGCGCCAGGTGGTGTATGGCGGCTGGAGCCGTCAGCGCGCCTTCGAACAGGCGCAGGTGCTGCTGGAGCGCTACCCCGAGACCCGGCTGGTGTGGTCGGCCAACGATGAAATGGCCTTCGGCGCCATGCGCGCCTTCGAGCAGGCGGGCAAGGTGCCGGGGCGCGATGCCGTGTTCAGTGCGGTGAACAGCTCGCCAGAAGCCTTGCGCGCACTGATCGACGGGCGCCTGGGCGTGTTGATGGGCGGCCATTTCACCCTTGGCGGCTGGGCCATGGTCATGCTGCACGACGATGCCATGGGCCTGGCGGTCAATCGCGACGGATCGCGCGAGCACCAGGTGCCGGTCCTGCAACTGATCGACCCGGCCAAGGCCCGGCGCTGGCTCAAGTTGCTGGAGCAGGGCGGCCACGGCGTCGACTTTCATCACTACAGCGCCGAAGGGCGGCCGGCCGACTACCGCTACCCGTTTCTCACGTCGCCCGTCGACTATTGAAAGTCCCTGCTTGAGCGAAGGACATTGCTGGACTTAACTGCTGCTTGTGAAGTGCATTCCCATAACCACTACAAGAGGCAATGCAATGGGAAACTCAACCAAGGTCCGCAAAGCTGACAGCAGTGTCGACGCCTGGGCGATCCTGTGCCTGATCGTGCTGGTGGTGGTCACCGCCGTGTATTGGGTCAGCCACCAGTAACGGGCCGCCATAAACCGTGAAACAAACCTGAACCGCCCGCGGAGTGGATATCCGCGGGCGGTTTGCGTTTGATGGCCTTGCCCACCCTGTGTAGGAGCGGCCTTGTGCCGCGAAAGGGCTGCGCAGCGGCCCCAGCGATCTTCACTCCACTCACTATCGCCGGGGCTGCTTTGCAGCCCATCGCGGCACAAGGCCGCTCCTACAGGGGTTGCATGTTTGTCTAGCGCGCAGTCAGATGTATCGCCAGCTGCACCAGCCCGATCAGTACGAAGATGAAGACCAGGGTGAACAGCGTGCCCATCACGATGAAATGGCTGGCCTTGCCGTAGGTGAAGTCGCGTGCGCGGTTTTTGCCGCTTTGCACGCCGAAGGCGGCGGCGAGGATGCTCTGCAGCATCTGCCAGAAGGTGGGCGGTTTGCCCGGGGTGCGGTCGTCCATGAGTGGCTCCTTGGTCAGAGGCAATCAGGGACAGTGTAGGTGAATGTATCGGCCCCATCGCCGGCAGCCTTAGCTGTCGTAACCCAGGTTCGGTGCCAGCCAGCGCTCGCTCACGCTCAGATCCTGGCCTTTGCGTGCGCTGTACTGCTCGACCTGGTCCTTGTCCACCTTGCCCACGGCAAAGTACTGCGCCTGCGGGTGGGCGAAGTACCAGCCGCTGACCGCCGCGGCCGGGAACATGGCGAAGTGCTCGGTGAGGAACACCCCGCTCGGGCCGGTCTCGCCGATGGCGCTGCCGTCGAGCAGGCGGAACAGGGTTTCCTTCTCGGTGTGGTCGGGGCACGCCGGGTAGCCCGGGGCAGGGCGGATGCCGCTGTACTGCTCCTTGATCAGCGCCTCGTTGTCCAGATGCTCGTCCTTGGCATAACCCCAGTGCTCTTTACGCACCTGCTCGTGCAGCCATTCGGCGCAGGCCTCGGCCAGGCGGTCGGCCAGGGCCTTGACCATGATCGAGCTGTAGTCGTCGCCCTTGTCCTGGTAGGCCTTGGCCACTTCCTCGGCACCGATGCCGGCGGTAGTGATGAAGCCACCCACGTAGTCGGTCACGCCACTGTCTTTCGGCGCGACGAAGTCGGCCAGCGACCAGTTCGGCTTGCCGTCGGGCTTGATGGTCTGCTGGCGCAGGTGGTGCAGGGTGGCCAGCGGTTTGCCGTCGTCGCCATACACCTCGATGTCGTCATGCTTGACCTGGTTGGCCGGCCAGAAGCCGAACACCGCGCGGGCACTGATCAGCTTTTCGTCGATCAGCTTGTCGAGCATCTCGCGGGCGTCCTGGTACAGCGAGGTGGCCGCCTCGCCGACGACTTCGTCGGTGAGGATGCGCGGGAACTTGCCGGCCAGGTCCCAGGAAATGAAGAACGGGGTCCAGTCGATGTACTCGGCCAGGGTGCGCAGGTCGATGTTGTCCAGCACCTTCACGCCGGTGAAGGATGGCACCGCGGCCTGGTAGCTGGCCCAGTCGTATTGCGGCTTGGCGGCGATGGCCTGGGCATAGCTCAGGCGCTCGGTGCGGGCGCTGCGGTTGGCGGTGCGCTCGCGCACCTCCACGTACTCCTCGCGGGTCTTCTCGACGAAGCCGGCCTTGAGCTCCTTGGACAGCAGCTGAGTTGCCACGCCTACCGCGCGCGAGGCGTCGGTGACGTAGACCACGGCATCGTTCGAGTACTTGGGCTCGATCTTTACCGCGGTGTGCGCCTTGGAGGTGGTGGCGCCACCGATCATCAGCGGCAGGTGGAAGTCCTGGCGCTGCATCTCGCGGGCTACGTGGACCATCTCGTCCAGCGACGGGGTGATCAGGCCGGACAGGCCGATGATGTCGCACTTCTGCTCGCGGGCGGTCTGCAGGATCTTCTCGGCCGGCACCATCACGCCCAGGTCGACGATGTCATAGCCGTTGCAACCGAGCACCACGCCGACGATGTTCTTGCCGATGTCATGCACGTCGCCCTTGACCGTGGCCATGAGGATCTTGCCCTTGGCCTCGGGCTTGTCGCCTTTCTCTGCCTCGATGAACGGGATCAGGTGGGCCACGGCCTGCTTCATCACCCGGGCCGATTTCACCACCTGGGGCAGGAACATCTTGCCGGCGCCGAACAGGTCGCCGACCACGTTCATGCCGCTCATCAGCGGGCCTTCGATCACCTCGATCGGGCGCGCGCATTGCTGGCGGCACTCCTCGGTGTCTTCGACGATGTGCGCGGTGATGCCTTTGACCAGCGCGTGCTCCAGGCGCTTGTCGACCGGCAGCGAGCGCCAGGCTTCGTTCTCGACTTCCTTGGTGGCGCCGCCGCCCTTGTAGTCGTCGGCGATGGCCAGCAGGGCGTCGGTGCCTTCCGGGGTGCGGTTGAGCACCACGTCCTCGACCTTCTCGCGCAGCGCGGCGGGGATCTCGTCGTAGATTTCCAGCTGGCCGGCGTTGACGATACCCATGGTCAGGCCGTTCTGGATGGCGTGGTACAGGAACACCGAGTGGATCGCCTCACGCACCGGGTTGTTGCCACGGAACGAGAACGACACGTTGGACACACCGCCCGAGGTCAGGGCGTAGGGCAGGTGGTCGCGGATATAGGCACAGGCCTCGATGAAGTCGACGGCGTAGTTGTTGTGCTCCTCGATACCGGTGGCGACGGCGAAGATGTTCGGGTCGAAGATGATGTCTTCCGGCGGGAAGCCCACTTCATTGACCAGGATGTCGTAGCTGCGCTGGCAGATCTCTTTCTTGCGCGCGGCGGTGTCGGCCTGGCCGACTTCGTCGAAGGCCATCACCACCACGGCGGCGCCGTAGCGCTTGCACAGGCGGGCGTGGTGCTTGAACTGCTCGACGCCTTCCTTCATCGAGATGGAGTTGACGATGCCCTTGCCCTGGATGCACTTGAGGCCCGCTTCGATCACTTCCCACTTGGAGGAGTCGATCATGATCGGCACGCGGGAGATGTCCGGCTCACCCGCGATCAGGTTGAGGAAGCGGACCATGGCGGCCTGGGAGTCGAGCATCCCTTCGTCCATGTTGATATCGATCACCTGGGCGCCGGCCTCGACCTGCTGCAGGGCGACCTCAAGCGCTTCGGTGTAGTTCTCTTCACGGATCAGCCGGGCGAACTTGGCGGAGCCGGTGATGTTGGTGCGCTCGCCGACGTTGACGAACAGCGACTGGCGATCGATGGTGAACGGCTCCAGGCCCGACAGGCGGCAGGCCTTGGGGATGTCCGGAATTGCACGCGGTTTGTGCTTGGCCACGGCCTCGGCGATGGCCTGGATGTGCGGCGGGGTGGTGCCGCAGCAGCCGCCGATGATGTTGAGGAAGCCGCTGGCGGCGAACTCCTCGACCACTGCCGCCATTTCGGCCGGGGTTTCATCGTATTCGCCGAAGGCGTTCGGCAGGCCGGCGTTGGGGTGCGCCGAAACGAAGGTGTCGGCCTTGCCCGACAGCTCTTCCAGGTACGGGCGCAGGTCCTTGGCGCCCAGGGCGCAGTTCAGGCCGATGGAGATCGGCTTGGCGTGGCGCACCGAGTTCCAGAACGCTTCGGTGGTCTGCCCGGACAGGGTGCGGCCGGAGGCATCGGTGATGGTGCCGGAGATCATGATCGGCAGTTCGACGCCGTCTTCCTCGAACACCTGCTGCACGGCGAAGATCGCCGCCTTGGCGTTGAGGGTGTCGAAGATGGTTTCGATCAGGATCAGGTCGGCGCCGCCCTCGATCAGGCCGCGGGTGGCCTCGATGTAGTTCACCACCAGTTCGTCGAAGGTGACGTTGCGATAGCCTGGGTCGTTGACGTCGGGGGAGATCGAGCAGGTGCGGCTGGTCGGGCCGAGCACGCCGGCGACGAAGCGCGGCTTGTCCGGGGTTTCCAGGGTTTTCGCATCGGCCACCTGGCGGGCGATGCGCGCGCCCTCGACGTTGAGCTCGTACACCAGCGCTTCCATGCCGTAGTCGGCCTGGGAAATCTGCGTGGCGTTGAAGGTGTTGGTTTCGAGGATGTCGGCGCCGGCGTCCAGGTAGGCTTTCTCGATCGCCGCAATCACATCCGGGCGGCTGAGCAGCAGCAGGTCGTTGTTGCCCTTCACGTCGCTTGGCCAATCGGCGAAGCGCGTGCCACGATAGTCGTGTTCCTCCAGGCGGTAACTCTGGATCATAGTACCCATGCCGCCGTCGAGGATCAGGATGCGCTCTTTGAGTGCTTTCTGGAGTGCTTGGTAACGAGCGCTGCGGTCGGACATAGGACTACCTGGTCGGGCGAAAATCAGAAGGTGCCGAATAATAACAAAGCTGCATGGATTTTAGGCGCTCTGCCCATTTGCATGAAATTCCCTCATGTTAGTGCGGCGCGCCACCCACACCTCAGACCCGCCAGGCACATCGTGATGGCTTCAAGTAACCAGGACATTCGGCACATGCTGTTTCGCATTCTCGCCAGCGCCTTCGCACTGCTGATCAGTGGCGCGGCGTTCGCGCAGGCCCCCCAATCCAGCCCGACGGTTTCGTACACCCGGGACATTCAACCGATCTTCACCGACAAGTGCGTGGCTTGCCACGCCTGCAACGATGCCGCCTGCCAGCTCAACCTGGGCAGTGCCGAAGGTGCCGAGCGCGGCGCCTCCAAGGTGCCGGTCTATCAGGGCGAGCGCAGCAAGGCGGTGCCCACCACCCGGCTGTTCTACGACGCCCGTGACGAGGCCGGCTGGCGCAAGCAGGGCTTCTATTCGGTGCTGGACAAGCAGGGCAGCCAGGCAGCGCTGATGGCACGCATGCTCGAGCTGGGCCACAAGACCCCGCTCACGCCCAACGCCAAGCTGCCCGAAGAGATCGTGCTGGGGCTCAACCGCAACAACATGTGCCCCATGCCCCACGAGTTCGACGCCTACGCCGGCGCCCACCCCAAGGAAGGCATGCCGCTGGCGGTGACCGGGCTGACCGACAAGGAGTACCAGACCCTGCAGCGTTGGCTGGCGGCCGGTGCTCCGGTGGAGAAAACCCCGATCCAGCCCAGCGCCGTCGAAGCGCAGCAGATCGCCGACTGGGAAGAACTGCTCAACCGCCCGGGCTCGACCGAAGCGCTGGTCGGCCGCTGGCTGTATGAGCACCTGTTCCTCGCCCACATCTATTTCAAGGGCGGCGAGCAGGGCCACTTCTTCCAGTGGGTGCGCTCGCGCACGCCCAGCGGCCAGCCGGTCGACCTGATCGCCACTCGCCGCCCCAACGACCCGCCCGGCACCGACTTCTACTACCGGCTGATCCCGGTGCAGGGCGTGATCGTGCACAAGACCCACATCACCTACCCGATGGGCCCGCAGAAGCTCAAGCGGGTCAAGCAGCTGTTCTACAGCGGCGACTGGCACGCCGAGGCACTGCCCGGTTACGGCCCGCGCCACCGCGCCAACCCGTTCGAAACCTTCGAGGCGATCCCGGCAGTGGCGCGTTACCAGTTCATGCTGGATAACGCCGAGTATTTCGTGCGGACCTTCATCCGGGGCCCGGTGTGTCGCGGGCAGATCGCCACCGACGTGATTCGTGACAACTTCTGGGCGCTGTTCCAGGAGCCGGCCCACGACCTCTATATCACCGATGCGCGCTACCGTGGCGAGGCCACGCCGTTGCTGGCCATGCCGGGCCAGATCGACGATGTCGGCAGCGTGCTGAGCCTGTGGCACGCCTACCGCGACAAGCGCAACGACTACGAGTCGCTGCGCCGCGAGGCCTATGCCGAGCAGCCCGCGCCGAGCTGGTCGACCCTGTGGGCGGGTAACGACAATGCCCTGCTGAGCATCTTCCGCCACTTCGACAGCGCCTCGGTCACCAAGGGCCTGATCGGCGACGTGCCCTTGACCATGTGGCTGTTCGACTACCCGCTGTTCGAGCGCACCTATTACCAGCTGGCGGTGAATTTCGACGTGTTCGGCAACGTCTCGCACCAGTTGCAGACCCGTCTGTACTTCGACTTGATCCGCAACGGCGCCGAGGTCAATTTCCTGCGCCTGATGCCGGCCAACAAACGCGGCGAGATCCTCGGCAACTGGTACCAGAACAGCGGCAAGGTGAAGATGTGGATGGACTATACCGACATCGACACCGACACCCCCAGTGCTCTCAAGCTCGACAAGCACGACCCCAAGCGCGATTTCGGTCTCAAGTTGCTGCAGCGCACCGGCAGCCTGAATGCCGCGCCCGACCCGATCAACCGTTGTCAGGGGGCCTTCTGCTCGCGGCCGCAGATGAGCGAGGAGTTCCGTGATGTCGAACAGTCGCTCAGCCGTCTGGTCTCGCGCCCGGCCGCCGGCCTGAAGGTGATCGGCCAGTTGCCCGAGGCGACGATGCTGCGTATCGAAGGGCAGGGCGGCCAGCGCCAGGTCTACAGCCTGCTGCGCAACCGCGCCCACAGCAACGTGGCGTTCCTGCTCGGCGAGGCGTACCGCTACCAGCCTGGGCTGGACACCCTCACGCTGTACCCCGGGGTGCTAAGCAGTTACCCCAACTTCATCTTCAATGTGTCGGCCAAGGATGTGCCTGAGTTTGTCGAAGACCTGGAGGCCGCCCGTGACGACACGGCGAAGTTCGAGCGAGTGGTCATGCGCTGGGGCGTGCGCCGCAGCCACCCCGAGTTCTGGCGCTACTTCCATGACCTGAGCCGCTACCTCCAGGAGACCGATCCGGTGGAAGAGGGCGTGCTGGACATGAACCGCTACGAGAACCTCTGATCGGTTGGCCGGGACATTCCCGGCATCCTGCGGTCGGACAGGCAGGGTGGTTCCGCATGCATCCATCGCGGGGCAAGTCGCAACGGCGCACCGCCGCTCCCACGCTAGTTACCTGTTGCGTGGGAGCGGGCTTGCCCCGCGATGGATGTTCGCCAGAGCCTCAATGCACCGGCAATCGCAGGTATTTCATGCTGTATTCGCTTCAAGCTCTGCGGGCATTCGCCGCCTGGGTGGTGGTCTGCCACCACTTCCGGCAGATCTTCTTCGACTTCCACGCCAGCGGCCCGATCGGCCAGCTGCTCGCCGAGCGAGGTGCGGTGGGGGTGGACATCTTCTTCGTGATCAGCGGGCTGGTGATCTACCTGTCCACCCGCGACAAGGACATCGCCCCCGGGCAGTTCCTGCTCAACCGCGCCCTGCGCATCGTCCCGGCCTACTGGTTCTACACCCTGTTGATGGCGGTATTGATGCTGATCGCCAGCCGCTGGATGCCGCACCAGGTATTCGAGTGGCAGCACCTGTTGTTGTCGCTGCTGTTCATCCCGGCCGAGAACCCCGGTGGCTATGGCCTGTACCCCACGCTCAACGTCGGCTGGACGCTGAATTTCGAGATGTTCTTCTACCTGCTGTTCGGCCTGGCCTTCCTGGTGCGCCAACGCCATCACCTGTTGCTGGTGACGGCGGCGCTATTGCTGGTCAGCGAAGTGCTCGGCCGCCTGGGTGTGCTCAGCCGCTTCTACAGCAACGACATCGTCTACGAATTCCTGCTGGGTATCGGCCTGGGGGTGCTGTACCGACGCGGGCTGATCCGCGAAGGGCTATGGCTGCCATTGGGGCTGCTGGCGTTGGCAGGCTTCGCGCTCTACCACCTGGATGCCTCGCAGCGTCTGCTGCACTGGGGCCTGCCCAGCGCGCTTGTGGTGCTGGCATTCATTGCGCTGGAGCCGTACTTCAAAGGCAACCGGGTGCTCAAGATGCTGGGCGACTGCTCCTACTCGGTGTACCTGATCCATGTGCTGGTGCTTTACGCCGGCTTGTTCGCCAGCCAACGGCTGCGCCTGAACCCGTACCTGGTATTCGCCCTGTGCGTGCCGTCAATCGGACTAATGTCTTGGTTCAGCTATCACTGGCTGGAACGTGGCCTGTACGGGCGGCTCAAGGCCTGGTTGGCGGCTCCGGTGGCCGCGGAACCCGCGCTGGCGCTATCCCGAGTCAAATACTAGGACTTTGTTCGGGGCACGGGTTGGCGTACACTGCCGGCAAGTCTGTGAGGAACTTCCATGAGCGCTATAACTATTACCGACGCCGCCCATGATTACCTGGCCGATCTGCTCTCCAAGCAGAACACGCCGGGGATCGGCATCCGTATTTTCATCACCCAGCCGGGCACCCAGTACGCCGAGACCTGCATCGCCTACTGCAAGCCAGGCGAAGAAAAACCCGACGACGAGCCGGTGGGCCTGAAGAGCTTCACCGCTTATCTGGACGCCGTCAGCGTGCCGTTTCTCGAAGACGCGCTGGTCGACTATGCCACCGACCGCATGGGCGGCCAGCTGACCATCAAGGCCCCTAACGCCAAGGTGCCGATGGTCAACGAAGACAGCCCGATCAACGAGCGCATCAACTACTACCTGCAGACCGAGATCAACCCGGGCCTGGCCAGCCACGGCGGCGCCGTGAGCCTGGTCGACGTGGTCGATGACGGCATTGCCGTGCTGCAGTTCGGTGGTGGTTGCCAGGGTTGTGGCCAGGCCGACGTGACGCTCAAGGAAGGCATCGAGCGCACCCTGCTCGAGCGCATTCCGGAGCTCAAGGGCGTACGTGACGTGACTGACCACAGTCAGAAAGAAAACGCCTACTACTAAGGTGTTTCTTCCTATCGCGGGGCAAGCCCGCTCCCACGCACATAGACCTGCGTGGGAGCGGGCTTGCCCCGCGATTGCGTTTGCCCCGCCAGCCCAACGACTGAACAAGGATGCTCGGTATGTACCGCACCCTGCCCGCACTCATCGCCCTGATGCTTTCGACCCAAGCCTTGGGCGCCTACCAGCCCCCTGGTAGCAGTGAGGCCGACTACCGTCAGGCCGTCGCCAGTCTCGACGTGGTCGAGCCACAGCTGATGGTGATGGTCCAGAAGCTCGCCCAAGGCACCCCCGCCCAGGATCTGGAGCCACGCCTTGGCCAACTGCGTGGCCAATGGACGCCGGCGCTGCAACAGCTCCAGCGCGCAGCCGATGCAGGCCATGCCGTGGCCCAGTATCGAATGGCGCTTTACCTGTTCGCCTATCAGGCAGATGCCATCGAGCTCAACGACCCCAACCAGTGCGCACTGCTGACCAAGAGCCTGGAGCAAGGCTTCGCGCCAGCTGCTGGGCGCATGGTCAACCTATGTATTGGTTATGTCGACGGACCGGCCTATGCGCCAGCATTGAACAAGGCGCTTTCCGACTTTTCCCAGTTCACGGCCTATTACCCGCAGCCAACGGTGACGCTGGAGTGTGCCAAGCCGAACCCACAAGACATCCAGTTGCAATGGGGCGATGCGACGGCCTACCAGGCCGAGCTCTACCGTCTGCTCGGCTTTGCCAGTGATCGACGCAGCCCGCTGCGCCGCGAGTTCTGGCAGAAGGCAATCGATATCAATGGTTGCCCCGCAGTCGCCAGGCGTATGGACAGGTTGCAGAACTGAAGTCGCAGCTAGCAATAAACTGTTACCAATTCAACCCCTGCGACAACAGGCCGCATCCCGGAAATCAAGGGCTTGCGGCCGATCGGGCCTAGGTCGGGTGGATGGCCAGGGGGTGGCATGACAGAATGCCCCGGTTTTCTGGCCGACCCACCCCAAGGGCCGGCACCTTCCCTGTAAAGGATGGTTCCATGACTGATCTGTTGACCCGGCGCGCGGTAGTCGCCGGGATGGGCGTACTGGGGCTTGGCCTGTTGGCGGGTTGCAACCCGGCCCGCGGCCTGGACTTCAAGTACGGCAAGAACATGAGCAACGAGATCCTCGGGCGCAAATTCAAGCTCAAGGACACTCAGGGTAACGAACGCTCCCTGTCGAGCTTCTACGGCAGCATGCCGATGATCTTCTTCGGCTTCACCCAGTGCCCGGCAGTCTGCCCGACCGCGCTGGCGCGTGTGGCGCAGATCCGCAAGATGCTCCGGGGCCGTGACCTCGAGCTGTTCCAGCCGGTGCTCATCACCTTGGACCCGGAACGCGACACCCCCGAAGTGCTCGATGCCTACGTCAAGGCGTTCGACCCGTCGATCATCGCCCTCACCGGCACCCCCGAGGAAATCGCCGAAGTGGCCCGGGAGTTCAAGGTGTTCTACGAAAAAGTCCCGGTCGGCGACACCTATACCATCTCTCACTCGTCCACCAGCTACGTCTACGATACCCGTGGCACCCTGCGCCTGAGCCTCGGCCATTCCCTCAACGCCAAGGAATGCACCGAAGACCTGCTCACCCTGATGGAGATCTGCTGAATGTCGATGCAACCGATCAAACGCACCCTGGCTGCCCTGGCGCTGTTCGGCCTGGCCCTGCCGGCCTTCGCCCAGACCACCGTGAGTGACGCCTGGGTACGCGCCAGCGTGCCGCACCAGCAATCCACCGGTGCCTTCATGACCCTCACCGCCAGCAGCGACAGCAAGCTGGTGAGCGTGGCATCACCGGTAGCCAAGACCGTGCAGGTGCACGAAATGACCATGAACGGCGACGTGATGGGCATGCGTGAGGTCAAGGCGGTCGAACTGCCGGCCGGCAAGCCGGTCACCCTCGACCCGAATGGCTTGCACGTGATGCTGATGGGCCTGAACCAGCAGGTGAAGGACGGTGAGCAGGTGCCACTGACCCTGACCATCGAAGATGCCAAGGGTGCCAAGGAAACCCTGCAGGTGCAGGCAACAGTGCGTCCGCTCACTGCCGAGGCGGGCGGCGGGCATGATCATATGCACATGCAGCACTGATCGAGTAGGGGCCGCTTATGCGGCCCTCACTTTTTCAGCCGGGTGCACAGGCTCAAGCCGTGTGCTTTCAGCTGCGAAAGCGCGGCAGCGGGCGTTCGATGCTCAGTGACGTCAGCGTCTTGCGCACCTGCGCTTCGTCGGCTTCCAGCGCCTTGAGGCTTGCGCGGATCTTGCCGGCGGCAGGCACGTCGCCCTGGCGATCGATCCAGTCGGCGATTTCCTTGCAGGCGCTGCTCAGGTTGGCCTGGCGCTGGGTCATCAGCGACAGCAGGTTGGTGATTTCACGTTCGGACATGGCGAGATCCTCCGTTCAGCCCCTTGAGTGTAGCAGTGGCCTGCCAGGCTGCCTGGGGTGGATTGCCGCACGCCGTCAGGGGTTCAGGCAGGCCTGGCGGTAAGCGCCTGGGGTGACGCCATAGGCCTGTTTGAACTGTCGGCTGAGGTGGCTCTGGTCGGCAAAACCCAGGTTGAAGGCGACTTCCAGGGCCGGCAGGCCGCTGCGCAGCAACTCCCGGGCACGGGCCAGGCGGCGTTGCTTGAGCCAGGCATGGGGTGGCAGGCCGGTGGCCTGGCGGAACACCCGGGCGAAGTGGAAGGGCGAGAGATTCACCGCCGCCGCCAAGGTTTCCAGCGACGGTGGATCGGCCAACTGGCTTTCCAGCAACTCGCGGGCGCGGGCTACTGCCAGTGGTTCATGACCGGGGGCGGCGGGCTCAGCGCAGTGGCCGTGGCGCTGCACCAGCGCCAACACCGCCTGGCGCCAGGCGGTCTGTTGTTCGAGGGCACTGGCACCGGCCTCCGAACGCTGGTTCAGCTGGCTGAAGGCCGCGGCCAGTGCCGGGTCCTGGATGACGCTGGCCTTGAACAGGGGCATGCCGTGGCGGCCCAGTTCCAGCTCGTCGAGCACCCCGGTGACCCGTGCGCATTCGGGGTAGAACCCACGGTAGCGCCAACCGGCCTCGTGGGCGGTGGCGCCGGTGTGCAGCTCGTCGGGGTTGATCAACACCATGCTGCCCACCGGCGCCAGGTGCTCGCTGCCACGGTGCCAGAAGCGCTGGGCGCCGGACTCGATCACCGTGAACACGTAGCCTTCGTGCACATGCGGGGCGAAGCGCTGCTGGAAGTAACGGGCGTGCAGCATCTCGACGTCGCCCAGCGCCGGTGCTTGCCACAGGTGAGTCTGTTCGCGTTGGGGCGTGGTCATGCCAGCCAGCTGCGCAGCAGGAAGAAGATCAACATGCTTGCCAGCATGCTCAGCAATACGCTGCGGGTCAACAGCACCAGGGTGATGGCCACCAGCGAGCCGAGCAGGTAGGGGTTGAGCGGGCTCAGATCGAGCTGGTGGCCAGGCAGGAAGATGATCGGCCCGCAGATTGCCGTGAGCATGCCGGGCACGGCAAAACCGAGGAACTGCCGGGCGTTGGAGCTCAACCGCAAGGGCAGGCGCGGCTCCAGGAAGGCATAGCGGTTGAGGAACACCACCGCTCCCATGGCGAAGATCAGCAGCCAGATCATGGGCGGCCTCCGGAGAATTTCTGACAGATAAAGCCCGCAGCCATGCCCAGCAGGCCGGCCGCCACCAGCGCGGTTTCCCAGTGCCAGAAGCTGAACAGCACCGAGCAGAACAGTGACACCGCCACGCACACCACGGTGGGCAGGTTGCGCACCAGCGGCGCGATCAGCGCGACGAAGGTGGCGACGATGGAGAAATCCAGGCCCAGCTGATCCAGGTGCGGGATGTTCTGGCCGAGGATGATGCCGGCCAGGGTGAACAGGTTCCACGCCACGTAGAAGGTCAGTCCCACTCCCAGGGCGTACCAGCGGTTGAACTGCTGCTGGTCGTGGTGGCTGGTCAGGGCGAAGAACTCATCGGTGAGCAAAAAACCCAACCCCAGCCGCCAGCGCGTCGGTAACCCCGACAGCACGGGCCGCATCGACAGTCCGTAAAGCAGGTGTTGCGAGGTCAGCAGTAGCGTGGTGAGCAGGATCGAGAACAGGTTGGCGCCGCCCTTGAGCATGCCGATCGCCACCAACTGCGCGGCACCAGCGAAGACAATGGCCGATAAGCCCTGGCCTTGCCAGGCACTGAGGTTGGCTTCGATGGCCATGGAGCCGGCGAGCAGCCCCCAGGGGGCGACGGCCAGTGACAGCGGCAGGATGGCGATGGCGCCATGGACGAATGCCTGGCGGGCCAGGGTAGGGTTGGGCATGGGGCACGACAACGAATCGACAGGGTGGGCCAGCATGCCAGAGGTGCCGCCCGCTGGCTTGAACGTTCTTGCTGGTTTGTGGCTCAGCGATTGCTCAAGTGCTGTTGCGCCGTATTGCAGCCGTTGATTTCCACCGCCTTCTGCAGCAAGGCCTGGCGCCGCACCGGGTCGAGGTCACTGAGCAGGCGCAGGACTTCGGCCTGGTAGTCGCTCTGGCGCCCCCATTGCAGCGCCAGGCCTTGTGGCCGGCTGCGGCTGCAGGCCAGGCGGGTGGCCGGCTGCGGGTAGTAGGGCGCATACAGGGTGGCCATACGCGGGATCGACTCCAGCGCCTCGCGGTAGGCAGGGCTGCTGTTGTACGGCCGACACCAACGGGCGATGGCCAAGGCAGGCGGGGCAAAGCCTTGCTTGAGGCTGGCTTCCAGCAGTGGACAGGCAGCGTCCGGGATCTGCGCGGTCGGCAGGAAGGTGATGTAGTACAGCGCCAGGCGGTACTGCGCGACCGGGTGATCGAGTGCCACTGATTTCTTCAGTAGCGTCACCGCCGTGGGCAGGGTGCGGGCCATGGCCTGGCCCTGGCGGCTCAGTTCGGGGTCGCTTGCCACGGTACGCATCAGGTTGGCGCTGTCGTCTGTCACGTCCGCCTGTTCCAGTAACGGAAGGGCCTGGCGGTACAGCAGGTCAGCATGCGGGTCGATGCTCACCTCCAACGCCTGGGCAGGGAACGTCGTCAGCAGCAGCGGCAGACAGGCCGCGCGCAGGGCGTTGAGCCCTTGGCGTGGGTAGACGGCTTGAATGGTCATGGCAGGTGTGGGTGTGCCTCAGGCGAATCAGGTGCGACGACAGCGTATTCTAGCCATCCTCGTCCGCTTGCCGGAAGCCCGGGAAACCCCTATCAGCCCTGCCTGACCGGCGGCACTCGGCGTTGTGCGTGTTTTTCCTGGGCCAGGCCCAGCTTGGCGGTGATCACTTTGGCCAGGGCATTGTTGCCTTGATCGTTGAAATGCAGGCGATCGACGAACAGGTCTTCGGCAAAAACCGGTGAGCTGCTGAGCATGCAGTTCATGTCGTAGCAAGGGACTGGCTCGGCCTGGCTTCTGATGCGTCGAAAAAATGCCGAGTGCAGCTGGCGGTCATAGCTGTCACCGAGCAGGCGATCGAAGTTGGTCGGTTGCTTCGCCAGCCCGGCCAGCATCGATTGCTCGCCGGCGGGCAGCGTCTCGCGGCACCAGGGCAGCAGCGGCTGGAGGATGAAGGTCAGGCTGGTATGGTCGTCTGCCAGCAGGCGCTCCCATTGGCGCAAGGAACGGCCGATGCTGTCGGCGGCGCGGGCCAGGCGTTTGTCCGCGGGCGACAACGCATCGAGCGTCGGCCACTGCGGCGCCTGGCGAGGCGCAACGGCATGGCGCAGCTGCTGCCACAATGAGGCGCGCCGCGCCGGCGCGGTGTCCTGCACCCCCTCGTTGAAGCGATTGAGAAATGCCAGGTGGGCCTGTGAGTGCTGCGGGTCATGGGTAGCGGCGAGTATCTCGACCAGCGCCTCCTGGGCGAGGGTATTCAACCCGCTGAGTACCACGACATGGCCGAGCTGGCCAAAGCGGTGCTGATGGGTGAGGAACAGCAGCAGCTCTTGTGTGGCGTTGAGCCCGCATCCGGCCAGGCTCAGCCAGGTCTCGCCGGTCAGCAGCGACAGCTTGGACGCCACCGTATGTTCATCGCAGCTGGCACCGACCCCCAGCGCGGTGGAGCCCCCCACCAGCAGGTTGATGCGCCCTGCGCCTGTGCACTCGGCCACCGAAAAGCGCTTGCCGGCGCGATGGCTGTAGCGCATGCCCTGTGCGTCGGTGTTGATGGTGCTGGAGCGATAGCCCTGTTCGTGCACGTACAGTGTTTGCGGTGCGCGGCGGCTGCCCAGTTGCAGGAAGCGCTGATAGCTGTCCTGCAACGGCTGCGCAGCACCCGCCGAGGGCTTGGCGATCAGGGTCATGGACGCTCCTTGGCGGCGTGCCGCACGGCAGGGCTCAGGCCGCCAGGGCCTTGAGGTTGTAGGCCAGGCCCACGCCGGCGATCAGCAGCAGGGCAACCCCCGAAGCCAGGCTGATCAGGCGGTTGCTGCGCTGCGAGGCGATCTTGCCGATGGCGAAGATGTACAGGCTGAGCACGGCGAAGTCGATGGCGATCCACAGCAGTGACAGCACCACCATGCTCTTGCCGAACGACTCGGTGATCTGGATGAACTGCGGGAAGAACGAGATGAAGAAGATGATGTCCTTGGGGTTGGAAATACCGACCATGAACCCCTGCAGCAGGCCGCCGCGGGTAGCTGCTGGCGCTTCGACTGCGGCTGGCTGTGCCGGGGCCTGCAGGGCTTCGCGCAGGGTGCCCACGGCGATGTAGCCGATGAACAGGCAGCCCAGCAGGCTCATGCCGTTGAGCCAGGTTTTGTCGATGGCTGCACTGGTCATGATGATCCAGGCCGCGACGCCGATCAGCACCAGCGAGGCCCAGTTGGTGCCGATGGCGGTGAACAGGGCCTTGCGCGAGCCGGCAGCGGCGGCGGTGTTGACGATCAACGCCACCACCGGGCCGGGTGTGGCGATCAGCAGCAGGACGGTGAGGGCGTAGGTGGCGGTCAGTGCGGTATTCACGTTCAGTTCTCGATCAAAGGGTCGGGTGTTGCGCAGGTATGGAAGGGGCAGCGGGCCGGGTTCAGCGAGCCGGGTTCCTGCAGTTGGTACTGCTGCCATTCGAAGTTGTCGTGCTGGCCGAAGAAGCCCAGCGAGGCCGGCATCACGCCATCGTTGTAGTGCTGCACCCGCTCGCGAATGCGTGCGCGGATCCGCTGGCCGCTGGCGGTGTTGGCGCTGGCCACCTCGTCGAAACTTTCCCGCGGGTTGATCACCCAGGCAATGTGTCGGCCCAGGTTGCGGCTTTTCATCAGGCGGTGGGCAGGGAAGTTCATGTTGATGAACAGCGGCATGCCGGCGAAGCAGAACGACCACTGGTTGTCGTGCGGGTCCTGTGGCACCTCGCTTGGCCAGGGCAGGGGGTCACGGCCGTTTACCTGGCGCAGTACGTCCCAGGCCAGGGCCTGCTGCTGTTGCAGCGAGGTGTCGGCGGCAGTTTGCAGGAACACCAGCAACGGGTTGCCGATACGCTGCTTGAGCGGTATGGGCTCGATGGTGGCGATGTAGTCGGCAAGGCCGCGGGCGATGTCGTCGGCCAGTTGCTCTGCACGGGCGAAGAGGATGTGGCAGGTGCGCGCATTCACCGCCTTGCGCCCGAACAGGCAAGGGAAGTCGGGGTTGGCGAGGGTTTCCTTGAAGTGTTCTATGGCCTTGTGTGTCCAGTGGTGTGGGTTCTGAACATGTTCATCGGCCAGCTCCAGCGCATCCAGGCGGTAGCAATTTCCATAACCCGTAAACATGATTTCCCCAGGTAGTCGCAAATTGGCAGTTAAGGTGGTTTTACCGGCATATCCATACGGTTAACCGCTCTATATTTGTTGTTTCCGGCATTTTCCGAAAAGGGTCATAGGTTGTAAAACGCCTGGAACTATGACCAACTATTAGTCTCACTCATGCTTTGGAAAGCCCCATGTCGGAACGGATTCAGGCCCTGCACGCGCTGCGTGCCTTCGAAGTTGCCTCGCGCTATGGCTCCTTCACCCGCGCCGCCCAGGAGCTGGCGCTGACCCAGGGCGCGGTCAGCCATCACATCAAGACCCTCGAAGCCTTGTTCGGCTGCGACCTGTTCGAGCGGCGTGGCCCCAAGCTGCGCCTGACCGAGCATGGCCGGCTGCTGGCCGAGGAGCTCAAGGTCGGCTTCAAGATCATCGAAAACGCCTGTGCCTTGCTGCGCCAGGACCGCTACGGCCTGCGCCTGAAGGCGCCGTCCACGCTGACGGTACGCTGGCTGCTGCGTGCGCTGGACGGCTTCAAGAAGGTCGACAACAGCTGCGCGGTGCAGCTGTCGAGCGTGTGGATGGACATCGACGCCGTGGACTTCTACTCAGAGCCCTACGACTGCGCCATCCTGCTCGGCAACGGGCGTTTCCCGGCAGACGTCGAGAGCCTGAAGCTGTTCGATGAATGGCTGATCCCGGTCTGCCACCCCGACTACCTGCCCGGGCCCGCCCCGGACCTGGCCGTGCTCGAAGGCTGCGAGCTGCTTCACCCCTCACCGGATCGGCGCGACTGGCGGCGCTGGCTGGCGCGGGTGGCTGCGCCGGACATCAGCATCGACCAGGGCCAGGTGTTCGATACCCTCGACCAGGGCATCTCGGCGGCCCAGCAGGGCCTGGGCATTTCGGTGGTCGACCTGGTGCTGGCCAGCGCCGACCTGGCCGTCGGCAACCTGGTCACGCCTTTCCCGCAGGCAGTCGCCACTGGCGACGGTTATTACATGACCTGGCTCAAGTCCAGCCCCAAGGCCCGGCAGATGCACAAGCTGCGCGACTACCTGCTGGCCCGGGTGCCGCCCCTGGCGCACAAGGACATCAGTTACCTGTACGGCTGACCGCGTTGCCGGGGAACACCCGTTCGAGCATGAAATCGATGAACACCCGCAACCGCGGCGGCACCTGCCGCCCCGACGGCCACAGCAGATAGAAGCTGCCGCGCCGTTCGATGAAGTCGTCGAGCACGCTCACCAGGCTGCCGCTGGCCAGCGCGGCGCGCACGCTGAAGTCCGGCAGGCAGGTAATGCCGCGGTGGTTGAGGGCAAAGCAGATGCGCGTCTCGACGTGATTGCAGACCATCGAGATGGGAATCTCGTAGTCCTGCTCGGGGTGTTCGCGGCGCAGCGGCCAGGTTTCCAGCTTGCCACTGCTGGGGAAGCGGTAGTGCAGGCAGCGGTGCCCGGCCAGCTCGCGCGGATGCACGGGCAGGCCATGCTCGCGCAGGTAGTCCGGGGAGGCCACCAGGCGGTGCTGGAAATGGCCGAGGAACTTGGCGTTCAGGCGCGAATCCAGCGGTTGGCCACCGCGCATCACCACGTCGAAACCCTCGCCGATGATGTCGACCATGCGGTCGCTGAAGTCCAGGTCCAGCTCGATGTCCGGGTAGCGCGCCATGAACTCGGCCAGTGCCGGCATCACCAGCCCGGTCACCTGCGGCAGGCTTACCCGCAGCCGCCCGCGGGGGGCGCCGTTGGCCTGCGACAGTTCCTGCTCGGTGGCTTCGATCTCGGCCAGGATGCGCCGGCTGCGCTCGAGAAACAGCGCGCCCTCGGCGGTCAGGGTGATGCTGCGGGTGCTGCGGTGGAACAAGCGCACGCCCAGGCGGCCTTCCAGGCGCGCCACGCGTTTGCCCACCGCCGAGGCGCTGATGCCCAGCGACTGGCCGGCGGCGACGAAGCTGCGGGTTTCGGCAACCCGGTTGAAAACCACGAAACCGCTGAGGCTGTCCATGTCGTGCTCCGATTGCGGACCTTGATGTCCTGGATGTGCGGAATTCTACCCATCTTTTTCCGCAGTGCCTCGGCGCCGCAAGATGCCGGCCTTGATCACTGCCCAGGACGACACCCCATGAACTCAACCTTCACCGCCGCAGAGGCGCCCGCCAACGCCACGCGCCTGCCCTTGAGCGGGCTGCTGGCCCTGGCCCTGACCGGCTTCATCGCCATCCTCAGCGAAACCCTGCCCGCCGGCCTGCTCGACCAGGTCGCCAACGGCATGCACATCAGCCAGGCCATGGCCGGGCAGTGGGTCACCGCCTATGCGCTGGGCTCGTTGCTCACCGCCATCCCGCTGGTCACCCTGACCCAAGGCTGGCGGCGGCGCCGGGCGCTGCTGCTGGCCATCGTCGGTTTCATCCTGTTCAACGGCCTGACCGCGCTGTCCAGCGACAATCAGCTGACCTTGCTGCTGCGCTTTCTCACCGGCGCCGCCGCCGGCCTGGCCTGGGGCCTGATCGCCGGGCATGCGCGGCGCATGGTGGCACCGGCACAACAAGGCAAGGCGATGGCGCTAGCCATGCTCGGCCAGCCCATCGCCTTGTCGCTGGGCCTGCCCATCGGCACCTGGCTGGGCGCCTGGCTGGGGTGGCGCGCCGCCTTCGTGGTGGTCACCCTGGCAGCCTTGCTGCTGGTGGCCTGGGTGTTGCGCGCGGTGCCCGACTTCACCGGCCAGGCCGCCGGCAAGCGGCCTGCCGCGCTGGGCGTGCTGCGTACCCCAGGGGTGGCGCGGGTGCTGCTGGTGATCCTGGCGTGGATCCTCGGCCACAACATCCTCTACACCTACATCGTGCCGCTACTGGCGGCGGCCGGCATGGGCGCCGATGTCGGCCAGGTGCTGATGACCTTCGGCCTGGCTTCGCTGGCGGGCATCGCCCTGGTCGGGCTTGGCGTCGACCGCCATCTGCGCGGCCTGGTGCTGCTGTGCCTGGCCGGTTTCGCCGTGGCCACCCTGGCCCTGGGGCACACCCAGGGTTCGGCCTGGTTGGTGCATGCCAGCGTGGCACTGTGGGGGATGACCTACGGCGGCGCCCCGACCCTGCTGCAGACCGCCTGCGCCGATGCGGCGGGCGAGGGGGGCGATGTGGCGCAGTCGATGCTGGTGACGGTGTGGAACAGCGCGATCGCCCTGGGCGGGATCATTGGCGGGCTGCTGTTGACCGGGGCCGGGGTCGGCTCGTTCGGTGGCGTGGTGCTGGCGCTCACCGGGCTGGCCTGGCTGCTGGTGTTTGCCGGGCGCCGCGCCGGATTCGTCGCAGGCGCACGCTGATCGGCCCCTGCAGGGTGTAGAATCGCCCTCCAGCAACCCAGCAAGGACCACGCAGTGCAGCGTCAACAGGGCTTTGTCCTCACCCGCCATTGGCACGACACGCCCGAAGGCACCTGTGTCGAGTTCTGGCTGGCCACCGACCAGGGCCCACGCCACCTGCGCCTGGCGCCGCAACCGTCGGTGGCGTTCATCCCCGTCGCCCAGGCCGAGCATGCCAAGGTGCTGCTGGCCGGTGAGCAAGGGGTCGAGCTCAAACCGCTGCAACTGCGCGACTTCGACCAGCGCCCGGTGCTGGGCCTGTACTGCCGCCAGCACCGTCAGCTGATCGCCCTCGACAAGCGCCTGCGCGCTGCCGGCATCGAGGTGTTCGAAGCCGATATCCGTCCGCCCGAGCGCTACCTGATGGAGCGTTTCATCACCGCCCCGGTGCGTTTCGATGGCCGGCCCGATGCCAACGGCACGCTGATCGACGCCCAGCTCAAACCCGACCCCGACTATCGCCCACCGCTGCGTCTGGCCTCGCTCGACATCGAGACCAGCGAGCGCGGCGAGCTGTACAGCATCGGCCTTGAGGGCTGCGGCCAGCGCACGGTGTACATGCTCGGCCCGGCCAATGGTGATGCCAGCCAGGTGGATTTCGACCTGCACTACTGCGACGACCGCGCCGGGCTGATCCACTGCCTCAACCAGTGGCTGGCGCGCCACGACCCCGACGCGATCATCGGCTGGAACCTGGTGCAGTTCGACCTGCGCCTGCTGCATGAGCACGCCAAGCGGCTGAACGTGCCGCTGTGCCTGGGCCGTGATGGCGCGCCGCTGCACCTGCGCGAGCACGGCAGCCGCAGCCACTTCTTCGCCGAAGCCCCCGGGCGGCTGCTGATCGATGGCATCGAGGCGTTGCGTTCAGCCACCTGGAGTTTCCCCTCGTTCAGCCTGGAGAGCGTTTCCCAGCAGTTGCTCGGCGAGGGCAAGGCCATCAGCACCCCTTACCAGCGCATGGACGAGATCAACCGCCAGTTCGCCGAGGACAAGCCGGCGCTGGCCCGCTACAACCTCAAGGACTGTGAGCTGGTCACGCGGATCTTCGCCCACACCCGGCTGCTCGACTTCCTGCTCGAGCGCGCCAGCGTCACCGGCCTGCCGGTGGACCGCAGCGGCGGCTCGGTGGCGGCGTTCTGTCATTTGTACATCCCGCCCATGCACCGCCTGGGTTTCGTCGCACCCAACCTGGGCAGCCGCCCCGACGAAGCCAGCCCTGGCGGCTTCGTCATGGATTCGCGCCCAGGGTTGTACGACTCGGTGCTGGTGCTCGACTACAAGAGCCTGTACCCGTCGATCATCCGCACCTTCCTGATCGACCCGGTCGGCCTGGTCGAGGGCCTGCGCCAGCCGGACGACGCGCACTCGGTCGAGGGTTTCCGCGGTGGGCGCTTCTCGCGCAGCGAGCACTGCCTGCCGGCCATCGTCGAGCGCGTGTGGCAAGGGCGCGAGGCCGCCAAGCGCGACGGCAATGCGCCGTTGTCCCAGGCGCTGAAGATCATCATGAACGCCTTCTATGGCGTGCTCGGTTCCAGTGGTTGCCGTTTCTTCGACCCGCGCCTGGCTTCGTCGATCACCATGCGCGGCCACCAGATCATGCGCCAGACCCGGGCACTGGTGGAGGCGCGTGGCTACGACGTGATCTACGGCGATACCGACTCCACCTTCGTCTGGCTCAAGGGTGCCCACGGCGAGGAGGCCGCGGCGCGCATCGGGCGCGCGCTGGTGGCCGAGGTCAATCAATGGTGGCGCCAGCACCTGGGCGAAACCATGGGGCTGGACAGTGCCCTGGAGCTGCAGTTCGAAACCCATTACCGGCGCTTCCTGATGCCCACCATCCGCGGCACCGAAGAGGGTAGCAAGAAGCGCTACGCCGGCCTGGTGCAGCGCCAGGATGGCAGCGAGGACGTGGTCTACAAGGGACTGGAGTCGGTGCGCACCGACTGGTCGCCCCTGGCCCGGCAGTTCCAGCAAACGCTTTATGGCCGGGTGTTCCGTGGCCAGCCGTATCGCGACTATGTGCGTGAAACCGTGCAGCGCCTGCTGGCGGGCGAGGATGACGAGCTGCTGGTGTACCGCAAGCGCCTGCGCAGGCCACTAGCCGACTACCAGCGCAACGTGCCGCCCCATGTGCGCGCCGCGCGCCTGGCCGATGAATACAACGCCCGGCTGGGGCGGCCCAAGCAGTACCAGAACGGCGGCTGGATCAGCTACCTGATCACCACCTCAGGTCCCGAACCGCTGGAGAACCGCCAATCCCCCATTGACCATCAGCACTACCTGAGCCGTCAGCTGCAGCCGGTGGCCGATGCCATCCTGCCGTTCGTGGGCGATGACTTCGCGGCGCTGACCGGCCAGCAACTGCCGCTGTTCTAGCACAGGGGAGGGCGGCGTCATCGCGGCGCAGCCCTGGATGGCTCAGCCCTTGCTGGCGTTGAGCTTGCGCAGCTCTTCGTAGGTGGCCGACTGGACGAACCAGAAGCCCGAGACGATGCACCACATCAGGCTGCCGCCGACGAAAATACCCAGCCCTTGCAGGAACCCAACGCTGAACAGGGTGATCAGAGCAACCAGCCAGATCAAGGCCAGTGAAACGTACAGGACGATGTTGTTGACGCTGATGACGAAATCTTTCACGGGCGTATTCCTTACTGAATGTGAACAAGCAATGCCTCTCCCGAGGCGCGCGCATGCTATCACAATGCCTCCAGCCATTGGCCCGCGGGCGGTTGGACTATGCTCAGGGTGTCGCACCCCGTTACCGCTCAGACATCGCAAGTTACTTTTGCCCGCGTTGTCCGCCGGGTTCGGTGGTTTAGGCTCGCATGTCGGATCTTTCGCCAGGATCTGTAGTCATGAGAATTAACAAGGAGATGCCCATGCTCGTCAGGTCACTGACCCTCGCCACCCTGTTCGCCTTCGCGGGCCCCCTGCTTGCCGCCGACAGCGATGCCCCCCTGGCCAAGGAGCAGGGCAAGGCGCGGCCGCTGGTGGTGATTGCGCCCAGCAGCGCCGACCCGACCTTGCGCGGCCTCAACGAGGCCTTGAAAGACCCGGCCGTGCAAGCCGGTTTCAAGGAGCGTGGGCTGGTGCTGTACAGCGTCGCCCAGATGATGGGCAAGCGTGAGGACAAGAACCTCGAGCAGCAGACCACCATGGCCCTGATTCGCGAGCTGCAACTCGGCGCCAGCAAGGGCACCAAGGTGATCCTGGTGGGCAAGGATGGCGAACGCCATGTCCTCAAGGATGATGAAAGCGGTGAAAAAATCGACCCGCAGGTGATCTTCAAGGCCGTCGACGAACTGCCGGCCAGTGAAAAGGCGGTCACCGCGCCCGAGCCGGTGGCGGTGGCACCGGCCGAACCCAAGGCCAAGGACAGCAAGCCAGGCAAGCCCGCCAAACCGGCCAAGCCTGCCGAACCGCCCAAGCCGCTGGAAGACTGACCGCTCTGCCACGGCCTTCTGCGCCAGCAGGAGGCCTTCCCTGTATCACTGTGTATCTGCGCCTCATCACGACCGACTGGCATACAAAACGCCGCTCATCGCGATACACCCACGACACAGCGCGACGTTTCAATGGCTCCACTTTCCAACCACAAGTGGAGCGACACCATGAAAACGACCCCCAAGACCCTCAGCTTGCTCGGCGCCACCCTGCTCGGTGGCCTGGTACTGGGCAACAGTGCGTTCGCCGTTGAACCCTTGAGCCAGGGCTATCAGTTGGCAGCGGCCAAGGCCGCCGGTGAAGGCAAGTGCGGCGAAGGCAAATGTGGCGGCAGCGGCAAGGCCAGCCAGGCCGAAGGCAAGTGTGGTGCCGACGCGAAGGCCGACAAGGCAGAGGGCAAGTGCGGCGAAGGCAAGTGCGGCGCCGAAGGCAAAGCTAAAGCCTGATCCCCTTGCTGTAGCGTGGCGCCTTGGGGCGCCGCGCACCTTTCTGGAGGCTGACCCATGAATTCGCAACCCTTGCACACAGGCCTTGGCCTGCGTCGCGGTCTGCTGCCTGAGCTGCTGGCGATGCCGGCCGGCGCGGTCGATTTTCTCGAATGCGCGCCGGAAAACTGGATCGGGGTCGGCGGTGTTTACGGCCAGGGCCTGGCGCAGCTGGCCGAGCGCTTCGCCATTGCCTGCCACGGCCTGTCATTGTCACTGGGCGGCACTGCGCCGCTGGACGTCGCCTTTCTCGCCCGCACCCGGCAGTTCCTCGACCGTTACCAGGTGCGCCTGTACAGCGAGCACCTGAGCTACTGCAGTGATGACGGCCATCTCTACGACCTGATGCCGATCCCGTTCACCGACGAGGCCGTGCGCCATGTGGCGGCACGTATCCGCCAGGCCCAGGACCTGCTGGGCCGGCGCATTGCGGTCGAAAACATCAGCTATTACGCCGCCCCCTACCAGGCCATGAGCGAACTGCAGTTCATCCGCGCGGTGCTCGACGAGGCCGGTTGCGACCTGCTGCTTGACGTCAACAACGTCTTCGTCAATGCCTGCAACCACCGCTATGACGCCCAGGCGTTCCTCGCCGGCATCCCCCGCGAGCGGGTGGTGGGCATGCATGTGGCGGGGCACTACGACGAGGCACCGGACCTCAAGGTCGACACCCATGGCGCACCGGTCAAGGCGGATGTGTGGGCCTTGTTCGCCAACGCCTGCCAGCGTTTCGGCGCCCACCCCACGGTGCTCGAGCGCGACTTCAACTACCCGCCGCTGGCCGAGCTGCTGGCCGAGACGGCGCACATCCGCGCCCTGCAACAGCGCCACGGAGCACCCTGCCATGCCTGAAACCCTGCGCGAACAACAGTTCACCCTGGCCCGGCACCTGCGCGACCCGGCCGCCAACCCACCACCGCCAGGTATCGAGGCGCGGCGCCTGAAGGTCTATCGCGAGCTGTTCTACGGTGCTATCGAAAGTCTGCTGGCGGGCAGCTTCCCGGTGTTGCGGCAAACCCTAGGCGAGCAACGCTGGCATGCCCGGGTCCACGACTTCTACGCCAATTACCGCAGCCAGACGCCGCTGTTCACCGAAATCGCCGAGGCGTTCATCGATTACCTGCAAGGCATCGACCTCGATACGCCCTGGCAGCTGGAGCTGGCGCATTACGAATGGGTCGAGGCGCAGCTGTACCTGAGCGATGCGCAAGACCCGCCCCATCACCCCGACGGTGACCTGCTGGCCGGCGAGCCGTTGCTGTCCTGTGTGGCCCGCGTGCTGGCCTATCGTTGGCCAGTGGAGCGTATCGGCCCGGACTTCCAGCCGAGCGTTGCGCCCGAGGCACCGACCTTGCTGCTGGTGTACCGCGATATCGACCTGCAGGTTCGCTTCGCCCGTCTGGCGCCACTGGCCTGGCAGTTGCTGGTGGGTTTGCCGGGCACGGGAAGGCAACGCCTGCGCGCGCTGGGCAAGGATGAGGCGGATGGCCTGGCGCTGCTGGAGCAGCTGCGCGGGCAGGGCGTCATCGTCGGGACCAGGCTTTGAGCCGGCAGCCGACCTACACCTCGGTCTGCTTGCCCGGCGCTACGGCCTCGGCTTTTTTTTCAGGCTTCAAGCGCGACACCGCGAACAGCACCACGGCCAGCCCGATCACCTGGTACAGCGAAATCGCCTCGCCCAGGATCGCCCATGACGCCAGCACTGTCAGTACCGGCCCCAGGTTGCCCACTGCCGCGGTGTGGGTAGGCCCCAGGCGCTGGATCGCCAAGGCCACCCAGTAGATCGGCAGCACCGTGGAGAACAGCGCCATCAGCGCCGCATTCCCCCATACCGCTGCGGGCAGCTCGAACAGTGGCGCCACCTCGGCCACCGACAGGTAATGGGCCAGCACCATCAGCGACGAGGCCGTGCCACACAACCCGGCCAGGCGCATCGAGCCCATGCGTTTGAGCATCACCCCGGTGCCGGCGTAATACAGCGCATAGGTCACCGCGCTGGCAAACACCCACAACGCGCCAAGCACCACCTGGCTGCCCACCCCCGCGACGCTGATGTCGTGGACAAAGGCGACACCCAGCCCCAGGTAGCACAGGCCCATGGCCGCCAGGGTGCGCAGGGTGGGGCGCTCGCGTTGGGCAACGGCCTGGATCAGCAGTACCAGGGTGGGGTAGGTGAACAGGATCAACCGCTCCAGCCCGGCGCTGATGTACTGCAAACCGTAGAAGTCGAAAAGGCTCGCCAGGTAATAACCGAACAGCCCGAGCAATGCCACGCGCAGCCCGTCCCCGTGCGTGAGCGCGCTACCGCCTTGCTTGCGGCTGAACCACACAAGCCAGGCGAACAACGGCAAGGACATGGCCATGCGCAGCGCCAGCAGGCTGATCGCATCCACAGGCCCCGCGGCGTAGGCGAGCTTGACGAAGATCGCCTTGAAGCTGAAACCCAGCGCCGCGAGTACGGCGTAGAGGCTGCCATTGGCAAGGGCGCGGTCGAGCGGGGCGGGCAGGCGGGGCATGGCGGGTCCGTAACGAAATGAGTAGTGGCCAACGATGTGCCGGCCGACGACCGTTGCGACCATAACCTGCCGAACTGCACAAATCACCCTGCGCCGCACGCAAGCACACTGATCCAGTCTGCTGCGGCCTGCATTCGCATGCATGAATCGGATGAGTGCCATCATTTGGATGGCAGTCCTCCTGTGAAAATCCCTACGAACGCATACAATCCTTCCTTTAGAAACGTAAGACACAGGCTACCCCGTTCATGGCGTTCGACGCTTCCACCATCCTCACGCTCACCATCGCCCTTGCGGCTGCCGCCGCCCTGTACCTGGCGGTGGAGTGGAGCAGCGTGCGCGAGTCTTCGCTGCTGTGCTGGAGCGCCAGCTTCGCCATCATCAGCGTTGGTTCTTCCCTGGCTCTGCTGCGCAGCAGCGGCTACCTGTTCATCGGCGTGTGGTTTGCCAACGGCATGTTGATCAGCGCTCACTGGCTGTTCCTGCTGGGGGTGTCGCGGTTCACCGAAACGCGCCTGTCACGGGCCTGGTACCTGATCATCCCCGCCTGGCTGGCGATGTTGCTGCTGCCGGACTGGCCGCAGTGGTCGAAGACCTTGCTGGTGGTGCAGTCAAGCATGATCGCGCTGCTCACCCTGCAGGCCAGCTGGCTGCTGCGTCCCCATGGCAAATCGTTCAGCGTCGGCGCGGTACAGCTGCGTTTCATCCTGCTGTTCCACGGCCTGTTCTACCTGGCCAAGACCCTGCCGGCGCTGCTGCCGGGCACACTGATCGACCTCACTGCCTTCCGTGGCCAGATCATCCAGATCTCCCTGGTGGAAGGCGCGATGGCGATCATGCTGATCGCCCTGTCGATGACCGGCACCGTGCGCTATCGCCGCGAAGAGCGCATCGAGCGCCTGGCCGCGCGCGACCCGCTGACCGCGCTGTACAACCGCCGCGCCCTGGAAGTGCGCGCGCCTGCCCTGTTCAAGGAAGTCTCGCCCGAGCGCCCCGGCGCCTTGCTGCTGATCGACATCGACCACTTCAAACTGGTCAACGACCTGCACGGCCATGCCGCCGGCGACCGCCTGTTGATCGCCCTCAGCGAGATGATCCGCGCGCTGTTGCCGGAGCGCTCGATTGCCGCACGCCTGGGTGGCGACGAGTTCGTGATCCTGCTGGCCGATGCGTCACGAGTGCGGATCGAGGCCCTGGCCGAGGCCCTGCGCCAGCAATTCCAGCACACCGCCGCGCACGCCTGCGCCACCCCCGAAGCGGTGACCCTGAGCATCGGTGCCCACCTGTTCGACCGCCCGCCGGCCAGCCTGGCGGCACTGATCGAGCAGGGCGACCGGTTGCTGTACGCGTCCAAGCGTGCCGGGCGCAACAGCGTGCAGTTGATGGATGGATCGCGCAGCACGGTCTGACCAGGCAAGGCCCATGGCCAAGGTCAAACCAGGCTTTTTTGCAGTGCCTCGATGAAGGCACTCTCTGCGCGGCTCAGTCGCTGCTCGCGGTTCCACAGCAAGTGGATATCCACATCGGCGATCCCCTCCAGCGGCGGCAGCTTCCACAAAAGGCCTGCCGCCACATCCGCTGCCACCACATGCTCGGGCAAGCAGCCGATGCCAAAACCGGCGATTACCAGGCGCCTTACTTCCTCCAGGCTCGGCGACGAAGCGACGATGCGCCCGGCAAAGCCTTGCTGGTCACGGAAGATGGTCAGCGGCGAGAGCATCCCGCCGATCTGGTCGCTGGTGAAGCTGACGAAATTCTCCCGCTGCAGGTCGCTCTGGTGCTGGCCGAACAGGGCATGGTGCTTGCCGCAGAAGAACGCGTAGCGCTGGCGCAGGAACAGCTGCTGCTCCAGGCGCGGCTGTGGCCGGCGATTGAGGCTGAGCCCGGCGGTGGCGGTCTTTTCCTGAAGTGCCGCGACGATGTCCGAGCTGCGCATCACGTCGATCTCCAGCTCCACCCGCGGGTGCTGGCGATGGAAGTCGGCAAGCAAGTCGTCGAAGCGCTCGCTGACGATGCGGCTGATCATCAGCAGGCGCACCTTGCCCACCAGTTCGTCCGCCGGTTGCTCCAGCAACCCACCGATCTGCGACATCTGCCCGTACACCTCGCCGGCCAGTTCGAACAATTGCTCGCCCACCTCGGTGAGCACGAAGCGCGGCCCACGGCGGGCGATGAGCTGGCGCCCGAGTTGCTCTTCCAGGCGCTTGAGCGCCTGGCTTACTGCCGGTTGCGTCAGGTGCAGGCGGGCGGCGGCACGGCTGATCGACAGCTCCTGGCCGATTACCCGGAAGGTACGCAGCAGATTCCAGTCGAGGCGGTCGTTGAGCAGGCGGTCGGGCATGGTGGGCTCTGTATAAGCAGGGTTAATACTTCGAATAATAAATAGAAAATTGACTAATCATAGGGGTGGGCCGAAAAATCACAGTCATTGAAGCGCAGGCCTGCCAGTTCGGCGTCGCTTGCTTCGCGGGTAAACCCGCTCCCACAGGGTAGGCGCAAGACCTGTGGGAGCGGGTTTACCCGCGAAGCAAGCAACTTGATCTTTCAGGTCCGCACTGCGAAGCGCCACAAGAGCGCAAACCGTGTCCCCAACTCCTGCCAGAACAACAAACAAAGGAGCCACCCCATGAAGCCCGCCGCTTCGCCCCAACCGCGCCGTGCCGCCGCCGCCGCGTTCATCGGCACCATGATCGAGTGGTACGACTTCTACATCTACGCCACCGCCGCCGCCCTGGTGTTCGGTGCCTTGTTCTTCCCCTCCGACAACAGCCTGTTCAGCACCATGGCCGCTTTCGGCACCTTCGCCGTGGGCTTCCTTGCGCGGCCCTTGGGCGGCATCGTGTTCGGCCATATCGGTGACCGCATCGGGCGCAAGAAATCGCTGATCATCACCTTGCTGATGATGGGCGTGGTCACCGTGTGCATCGGCTTGCTGCCCACCTACGCGCAGATCGGCGTCGCCGCGCCGGTGCTGCTGATCCTGCTGCGGGTGGTGCAAGGCATCGCCGTGGGCGGTGAGTGGGGCGGCGCGGTGCTGATGGCCGGCGAGCACGCGCCCAAGGGGCGGCGCAACTTCTTCGCCTCGTTCGCCCAGCTGGGCAGCCCGGCCGGGTTGATCCTGTCGCTGCTGGCGTTCAGCGCGGTGACCCGCCTGCCCGAGGAAGACCTGATGAGCTGGGGCTGGCGTGTGCCGTTCCTGGCCAGCGCGCTGTTGCTGCTGGTGGGCCTGGCCATACGCCTGGGGGTCAATGAATCGCCCGAGTTCATCGCCAGCCGCGAGCAGGCCGCCAAGGACCAGCGCAAGGAACAGGCACCGGTGCTGGAAGTGCTGCGCACCGCCTGGCGCCCGCTGCTGCTGTGCATCGGCGCCAACACCCTGGGCATTGCCGGGGTCTATTTCACCAACACCTTCATGATCAGCTACACCACCCAGCAACTGCACCTTGAGCGCTCGCTGATCCTGGAATGCCTGTTCTTCGTCGCGTGCATCCAGTTCTGCGTGCAGCCGCTGGCTGCCTGGCTGTCGGAAAAGCTCGGCGCCACGCGCTTCCTGGCCCTGGTGGCGCTGTTGGCGATGGCCTCGCCGTACCCGATGTTCGTGCTGGTCAGCACTGGCCAGGGCCCGCTGATCGTGCTCGGGATCGCGTTGGCTGCGGCGTGCATGGCCTCGTTCTATGCGGTGATCGCCGGTTACGTCAGCGGCATGTTCGACACCCGCGTGCGCTACACCGCGATTTCTCTGGCCTACCAGGTGTGCGGCGCCATCGCCGGTGGCCTGACGCCACTGATCGGCACCTGGCTTGCGCATACCTTCACCGGCCAATGGTGGCCGATGGCGCTGTTCTACACCCTGATTGCCACCATTTCGCTGGTCTGCGTACTGGGCCTGGCGCGCCAGTACGCCCGCAGCCGCCAGCTCGAACTGGCCTGAATCCCTGATTTGCCTGGAGTACCTGCAATGTTGAAAAGCAACGGCGAACGCCTGTGGGCGAGCCTGATGGCCATGGCCGAAATCGGCGCCACCGCCCGTGGCGGCAGTTGCCGCCTGGCCCTGAGCGACGAGGACAAGGCCGGCCGCGAACTGTTCGGTCACTGGTGCCGCGAAGCCGGGTTGAGCCTGAGCGTGGACGCCATCGGCAACCTGTTCGCCCGCCGCGAGGGCGTCGAGGCGGATGCCCCGCCGGTGATGATGGGCAGTCACCTCGACACCCAGCCCGAAGGCGGGCGTTTCGACGGCGTCTACGGGGTGCTGGCGGGCCTGGAAGTGGTGCGTCGCCTGAACGACCTGGGCATCCAGACCCGCAAGCCGCTGGAGATCGCGGTGTGGACCAACGAGGAGGGCGCCCGCTTCACCCCGGCCATGTTCGGCTCGGCGGTGTTCACCGGTACCCTTGCGCTGGAGCAGGCCCTGGCGATCCGCGATGCCGACGGCATCAGCGTGGCCGATGAGCTGCGCCGCACCGGCTATGCCGGCCAGCGCCCGTTGGGTGGCGCGGTGGATGCCTACTTCGAGGCGCACATCGAGCAGGGCCCGATCCTGGAAGACAACGCCAAGGCCATCGGTGTGGTCAGCGGTGGCCAGGCCATTCGCTGGCTGGACGTGACGGTCGAAGGCATGGCCGCCCACGCCGGCACCACGCCCATGCCACTGCGCAAGGATGCCCTGTACGGCGCCGCGCGGATGATTCAGGCGGTGGAGCAACTGGCGGCGGATTTCGCCCCGCAAGGCTTGACCACGGTCGGCGAACTGTCGATCGCCAAATCCTCGCGCAACACCATTCCCGGCGTGCTGAGCTTTACCGTCGACCTGCGCCATCACCGCGACGAGGCCATCGAAGCCATGGAGCGCGAGCTTGCCCTGAAGCTGCAAGCCATCGCTACCCAGCGCGGCCTTGCTGTGCGTATCGAGCGCCATTGGGTGAGCCCGGCCACGCCCTTCGATGCCGACTGCGTGGCCGCGGTGCAGCAGGCGGTGGACGGCCTGGGTTATGCCCAGCAGTCGATCGTCAGCGGCGCCGGCCACGACGCCATCCTGCTGGCCCGTTATTGCCCAACGGCCATGGTGTTCATCCCCTGCGTGGGCGGGTTGAGCCACAACGAGGCCGAAGACGTGCTGCCCGAAGATGCCCGCCAGGGTGCCGATGTGCTGCTCAACGCCGTGCTGGCCCGCGCGGGCCGTGTGCAACAAGGAGAAGCCTGATGCGTTGCTACTTCCACCCTGAACAATTGCTGCACCATCCACGCAGCTACTATTCCCGCGGCGCCATGCGCACCCCGCAGGAAGTCCCCGAGCGTGCCCAGCGTTTGCTGCAGGCTGCCAAGGGGCTGGGCTTCGACATCCGCCAGCCTGAAGACGCAGGCCTTGCGCCGCTGGCGGCGGTACATGGCGAGGCTTACCTGGCGTTCCTCGAAGAGGCCCATGCGCGTTGGAAGGAAGTGCCTGAAGACTGGGGCGACGAGGTGATGTCGAACATCTTCGTGCGCGAGCCCAATGCCCTGCGCGGCATTCTCGCCCAGGCCGGGCGCTACCTGGCCGACGGCAGCTGCCCGGTGGGTGAGCAGACCTGGCATGCGGCCTACTGGTCGGCGCAAAGCGCCGTGGCCGGTGCCAGGGCGATTCTGGACGGTGAGCCCGCTGCCTACGCCCTGTGTCGCCCGCCGGGGCACCATGCCCGCTTCGATGCTGCGGGCGGCTTCTGCTACATCAACAACGCTGCCGTGGCTGCCCAGGCCCTGCGCAGCCGTTATCGGCGGGTGGCGATCCTCGACACCGACATGCACCACGGGCAGGGTATCCAGGAGATCTTCTACGACCGTGACGATGTGCTGTATGTCTCGGTGCATGGCGACCCGACCAATTTCTATCCGGGCGTTGCGGGTTTCGAGGACGAGTGCGGCAGCGGTGTGGGGGAGGGGTACAACCTCAACCTGCCCATGGCCCACGGTGCCAGTGAGGCTGACTTTATGGGCCAGTTGGAGGTGGCGTTGGCTGCGGTGAAGGACTTTGGCGCTGAAGTGCTGGTGTTGTCGTTGGGCTTTGATATCTATGAGTTGGACCCGCAGAGCAAGGTGGCGGTAACCACTGAAGGTTTTGCCCGTTTGGGTGAGCAGATTCGTGGGTTGCGCTTGCCGTGTTTGATTGTGCAGGAGGGGGGGTATCACCTGGAGAGCCTGGAGGCGAATGCGCGGGCGTTTTTTGCGGATAGGGGGGATTGGGGTTAGTTAATAGACTGTTCGATGGGTTATTAAATTCACAGACCTCTATGGTGTGCGTGACGCGAGAGGTCTGTGAGGCTTTTTATAAATCAATTGGCGGTTTTTAAAGCGTGTATTTGTTGTCCAACATAAACTGTGGAGCTCTCCAGTTTGGGCCTTTGGTGTGTCTACCACCTTTCGATTCTATAAGGCCTTCGGCTATCATGTTGCCGACAAGTTCAATGAGTCTCATGTTGTTGTTTATGTGGGGCCAGTTGTTCAGGCTGTAAAGCCTGTCAAGTCTAGGGTGGTCGATCCCGTTTTTGCTGGTTAAGAATAAAATAACATCGACGGGCTTTTCATTTTTTATGATGTCATTGATCGTGTTCATTTGTTTTCTCGGGCGGATTGTAGAGTATCTGCTTCAACGGCTTCGGGAGTGTAAAGTAGCTCGAAACCAGAACTGAGCCCATAATCTTCAAGCGTGGCGGTGTGTGTGTTGTTCCATGTTCCAGTTTCAATGCCGGGGCTCATGTTATCAGCGATGCCAAGGCGGCGATACCGTTCCAGCTCCCTGATTTCGTGCGTGTAAAAGCGTTTGTCAGTGTCAGTTGCCTCTATCGAGCCCTGTAGGATTTTTGTAAGCCTATTGAGCATTATTTCGTTTGCGTCGGAAGGATCGAGCCGACTCGTGTGTAGCCTTGCGAGGTCAATGCCGGCCTGAGTGATAGTTGCATCCCGCCAGTCAAGTTTTTCGATAGGGCCTCCAGACTCATCTGGGTTGTAAAGGCGTCCGCTGTATTGGCCTCGTGTCGTGGCACCTGGATAAGGCGAACTGAAGACGACGTATAGCGGTGGTAGTCCTGAATCTGCAGGGAAACAGTAAATACAGTCTTTGGATCTCGACGTTGTAGAGGCGGGGAACGGTGTTGCTGTTGTGAACTCGGGTAGAAGTTTTACCCCAGTGTAGGGGTTGGCAGGAATTGGTTCTAAAGGGGAGGTTGTAGATGAAGTGTCGCGAGGATGTATGGGGAATATGAGCTTTGTGGGGAACTCACTGGAGGGGAGAGATACGTAGCTGTTACGTACCCTGTCTAGGACGAGAGGTCGTACTGGGATCTTGTTTATCGAACTGGCAGAAATTGGAGGTTTTATAAGGCTATAGGTGCCAGAGTCCGGGTGGACTCTGAGCGGTAGCTCCAGTTCTCCATAGTTCGCAGCAATGTCATTGATGTCCTGAGGGATGCGAGGGAGGAGCAGTTCTGCGGGAATGCTCAGTGCTGAGTCGTGGTAGAGGTCTGAGTTCCCCAGTTCAGGGGCGTAAAGAATACCGCCTGCAAAAAGCTTAAAAAAACGAGTCGCTGCAGCTTCGGCTAGAGCTGTCAATAGGCGGCCTGCTTTCAGTAGCGCAGTTGCTGTGCTCCTAGGGGTTTCGTATGTCGCAATAGGGCCTTGAGTTGTGCTCAGCTGCAGGGAAGGGGTGAGGCTGAAACTGATGACGTTGCTGTCTTGTGCCTGCTGGTCTCTCTCTTTTGAGGCGGCAAGAAGTTGAAGATGGGTTTTCTTCAAGTCTTTATTGAGTTTGGGTAGGCAGCGTTTTAGTATGATTTCTATTTGTGCTGAAGTAATGCTCTCTAATAGCCTGTGTGTCCAGATCTGGAGATCAATGAATTCGTCTTCGGTAGCATGTATGTCTGTGAGGATTAAAAACCATTTGCCTGGGCTGCGGTCGGTTTGGGCGTAGATATGTTCTCCGGTAAAGTTTTTAGCGTATAGGCCCATTTGGCCAAATATTCTGGCGCGAAGGTCGATAAGAAATTCCCTTTTTGCGTAAAGCCTGCTTACAGTGTCGGTGTAGGTTTCATTGATTTTTGTTCTTTGTTGAATTATATAGTTGTCATACCCTGGTGTTCCTGAAGGGCGTGTGGCTTCGACTCTGTTGATGATATCCTCGACAATGCTTATGGCGTTGGCTCTTAACCCGTCGATTGAGAATCTTGATATGTCTGGTGGTGATATTGGGTATGTGAAAGGGTGGTCCCATGAGATGATATGTTCGAAATCATACGAGAACGGATCTGTCGAATATATTTCTTGAAGCTCTGACTGTGTCAGTAACGTGCGTGAGATCACTGTTCTCTCCTTTTGGGTGGTTTGGGAAAGAACGATGGTCGTTTTATTGAGAAGGGGGAATGTGGAAATAATGCCCTGGCTTACTTGCTCTGGTTGAAACTGTTTGGGTTGTGCTGCAAGTAAAGTCGTGTCGGAAATGACCGAGCTGTGGCGGGGTGTTCAAATACTTTGCTGTAGATGTTTTAGTTATGGCACGGAAGCGGGTGTTAGGGCTTGGTTCTTTAGGGGCGGGATTAAGTGTGGGCGGAAGTGTGGCGTTCAAGGGCCTGTCTTGAAATCGCATGTGGGCCACCAGGTGCCAGGCGGCAGTCTTGCAGCGCCTGGCACCTTGCCGCCCACATGCAATCTACAGCCAGGCCCTCGCCAGCCCCAGCCCATCAATCAGATTTCCCACCTTCCCTGTAGTCCATTTCCCAAAGATAATGCCCGCGCATTTTTTCCGTTGCGGTGGCAATTTCCGCCTACTAGTCTCGCCGGGTCGCTGCACATCAGCGACATGGCTTTGACAGGCCGCGATGAACTGAATGCGTATGGTGTCGTCCTCAATGGCGGCTGTACGTAGGGCACGCTCGCGTGCGCCGGTCTTAACAGTTCCTCCGGTCTGTCAACCTACGTACAGCGGCCACCCACCTGTTTGACAGCAGAGTGGACGGTTGCCCACTTGAGGAACTGTTAATGCTCAAGATCGTCCCCGACCCACCCCATTCCCACGCCTTCCTCGAAGACACCCTGGTCCAGATCAGCGAACACCTGCACTGCGCCCTGGCCGTCGCCCACCAATCCGTCCTGCTCTGCTCCAAGTCCCCCGGCTCGATGCTGATGCTGGCCGCCGTGCACGAGATGGAAACGCTGCGCGCGCTGCTGGAATCTGCACTGGCGCAGGTGCAACAGGCGGTGATGCCAAAGCCCTTGCATTGAGGCCGAGCCCGTTCGCCAGCGAACGGGCCGCCACACCCAACGCCATGACTTCGAGGATTACGGCATGACCACGAACAACCCAACACCCCCCACAACTGCCGGCACAACCCGCTTCTGCCAGGGGCAAGACAGCCCCCAGCCACTGTTTCGCATCGAACCGGGCATACCCTGCGATCACGCCCGCGAACAGGCTTCTGAACTGCTGGACTGCGTGCGCCACCTGACCCTGCTCGGGGTCATGGAGGAAGACCCGCGCATGGTTTGGGCGGCGTATTACCTGAGCGCCATGGCCAAGGCGTTGCTTGATGATGCCGAGCTGGGCTTGGCGCATTGAGTCGGTAGTAGGGGCGGCCGAGCGGCCCATCGCCGGCAAGGTGTTTGCCGGAATCTTTGCAGCGCCTATAAGATCGAGCGCCGCCCGCGCGGCGCATCGCGACGCAAGGCCGCTCCTACATTTGTTGCAACGTGCCGAACCTGTGAGGCCATGGTTGCCAGCCTTGGCGCATGGCTTGCGTCAGTTGGGGCGGCAGAAGCGCTAGCGGCGATGAAAGCGAGGCAGGTTCAAACTCCACCCCGGCGCACATGTTTGACCAACACCTTCTCCAGCAACTCCCACATCGCCGGGTCGGTGCTGAACGCCACATTGAAACGCATCCACCCAGTGGCCTTGGCATCCACCATGAACAGCTGCCCAGGCCCGAGCATGATGCCTTTCTCCAGCGCATCGTCGAGCAACGCCGCGCTGTCCGGAATCGCCGGATGCCGGGTCCAGATGTACATGCCTTCGTCCGACTCGATGAACAGCTCAAAGCCCAGCCGATGCAGATGCCGGCCCACCTCCTGATGGGCCTCGGCCAGGCGCTGGCGCAGGCGCTTGAGGTGCTTGCGCCAGCGGCCGTCGATGATCGCGGCGTACACCACGCGCTCCATCACCTGCGAGGTGGTCAGCCCCGAACGCATCTTCAGGTGCAGCAACTGCTGCATCAGTTCGGGGTTGGCCAGCAGGTAGCCGACCCGCACGTTGGGCGAGATGCTCTTCGAATAACTGCCGACGTACACCACCTGTTGCAGGTGGTCGAGGCTGGCCAGGCATGGCAGCGGATCGGTGATCATGTCGGCGTACAGGTTGTTTTCCACCAGCCGGAAGCCGTGCCGGCTGGCCAGTTGCAGCAGGCGGTGCAGCTGGGCCAGCGGGGTGCGCGAGCAGGTCGGGCTGTGCAGGTGTGGCTGGGTGAAGAATGCCGTGGGCTTGTGGTGCGCCAGCAGCCGCTCGAGATGGTCGAGGTCGTAGCCGGCCGGGGTGCGGGGCACGCCCACCAGCGTTGCGCCCTGGGTGCGCAGGATGCTCATCAGGTTGGGGTAGCCGGGGTCGTCCACCAGCACCACATCGCCGGGGCGCACCAGGGTGCGCACGGCAAGGTCCAGGGCCTGGCTGGCGCCGTGGGTGAGCATCAGTTGCGCCGGGTTGGCGACGATCGACAGTTCCTGCTGCAGGTTCTGCGCGGTCAGGGCGCGCAGCTCCGGCAGGCCCATCGGGTCGCCGTAGCCGGACAGTTCCAGCGGGCTGCCGGCCACCTGACGCATGCCGCGGCGCAGGCCTTCCTCGTACATCCAGTCGTTGGGCAGCCAGCCGCAACCGGGCTTGAAGGGCAGTTGGCGCGTCTCGAAGATCTGCTGCAGGTACCACTCGGAATTGAACGTCGGGCGGGCGCTGTCCGTCTCGACGTTGGCTTTATCCACCAGCTCGTTCGCCGCACGATTGACGAAGAAGCCCGCATTGCCCTTGCTCACCAGCAGGCCCTGGGCCACCAGCCGGTCGTAGGCCTCGACCACGGTGAAGGTGCTCACCGAGTAGGTGGCGGCAAAGGCGCGAATGGATGGCACCTTCGCCCCCGGCTTGAGCGCCTGGCTGTCGATCAGCGCGCGCAGCCCGTCGATGATCTGATTGACCAGCGGGGTGGAGGAGTCCGGGTGTAGCTGGAGCATTCGGGGTGCCTTCGGGGGTGCGTAACGCCAAGCGCCGGCCGGGAATTCGGGGTGTATTGCATCGGCGGCCTGTACAGTGCAGTACAGATTTCGCACCGCTGTGCATGGCTCAAAGTGTTCGACATTTTTACATTACGTGTCAGAAATCGCCAACACAGCACGAACCAGCGTCATGAATAATCATAAATTCGCTGCTTTACCGTCGGGGTTCGCCTCGCACCTTCTTTCTGCCCGGCCGGCCGCCTTTGGTTCGGACCCAGCATGGTTCAGTTCGTTCAGAGGACAACCTCTGGCCGCGTAAGCAGGCCGCCACGGATGGCCTGCGTGTGCTCGCGCACACCTCCCTGCCCGCATTTAGCACTGATGTACAGGTGAGACCGATAACCATCGGGGTTTCACAGTTTTTCCTTGGATAAAAAGAAGCACGGGGTAAATAACTGATGGACGCAACATCCACATCCACCACCGCGAACGACGGGCACGAGAGCAAGCTCAGTGCCTCGCTCAAGTCGCGCCACCTGACGATGATGTCCATCGCCGGGGTGATCGGCGGCGCACTGTTCGTCGGTTCCGGCAGTGTCATCCACAGCGCCGGCCCGGCCGCCGTCCTGGCCTACCTCGCCGGCGGCATCCTGGTGGTGCTGATCATGCGCATGCTCGGCGAAATGGCGACTTCCTCGCCCGACACCGGCTCGTTCTCCACCTACGCCGACCGCGCCATCGGCCGCTGGGCCGGCTTCACCATCGGCTGGCTGTACTGGTGGTACTGGGTGATCCTGATGGCCTGGGAAGCCTACGTGGCGGGCAAGATCCTGCACGGCTTCTTCCCCGACGTGAGCGTCAACGTGTTCGTGCTGGCCACGACCTTGCTGCTGATCACCGTCAACTTCTTCAACGTCAAGCACTACGGCGAGTTCGAGTTCTGGTTCGCGCTGATCAAGGTGGTGGCGATCGTCTGCTTCCTGGTGGTGTGCACCGCGGCGGTGATGAACGTCTGGCAGTTCGGTGAAGTGCGTGGCATCAGCCACCTGACCGCCGAAGGCTTCATGCCCAACGGCATCACCACGGTGATCGGTGCGTTGCTGGGGGTGATGTTCGCCTTCCTGGGCGCCGAGATCGTCACCATCGCCGCCTCCGAGGCGAAGGATCCGGCCACCCAGATCGTCAAGGCCACCAACTCGGTGGTGTGGCGTGTGTGCCTGTTCTACGTTGGCTCGATCTTCCTGATCGTCTGCCTGGTGCCGTGGAACGATCCGCAGCTGGGCGTCTCCGGCTATGGCGCTTACCGTCGCACCCTGGAACTGCTGGGGGTGCCGTACGCTGAACTGCTGATGAACTTCGTGGTGCTGACCTCGGTGAGCAGCTGCCTGATCTCCGGCCACTACACCGCTTCGCGCATGCTGTTCTCCCTGGCCCAGCGTGGCGACGCGCCGCGCCTGTTCAAGTTCACCCGCACCGGCACCGGTGTACCGGTGAACGCGATCATCGGTTCGTGCCTGGTGGCGGTGTTCTGCGCACTGATCAACTTCAGCGACACCCTGCGCCCGAAAGACGTGCTGGAAACCCTGATGAACACCACCGGCATGATCGCCTTGCTGGTGTACCTGGTGATCGCCTTCTCGCAGCTGCGCATGCGCCGCAAGCTGATTGCCGAAGGCAAGGAAGTGCGCCTGAAGATGTGGCTGTTCCCTTGGCTGACCTACCTGGTGATCGCCTTCATCATTGCCGCGCTGGTGACCATGGCCTTCATGCCTGACTACCAGATCCTGGTGATCTCCACCGGCATCGCTGCCGCCGTGGTAGTGGCCATGGGCGTGGTGCACCAGATCCGCAGCAGCAAGCGCGCGTAAGCGCCGAGCGTTGCACAAGACGGCCGGGCCCTTTGCGGGGGCCGGCCGTTTTCGTTCAGCGCACCGGGCCCGCCTGGTCGAAGCGCAGCGCCTGGTTGGGGCCAAGGCGCACATGCTGCCCGCCGCTGTCGAGCTCGGCGCTGCCTGCCTGCAGTTCGACGTCGGATTGCCCGGCCTTGCGCACCAGCGCCAATTGCCCGTCCCGGGTGGCCAGGGTGCCGTGATCGGTGACCAGCAGGAAGGGCCGTGGGTCGTCATCGGCCACTTCGACGTAGAGCCCGCCTTGCAGCAGCGTCAGGCGCCGTTGGCGGGTGTCGTACTCCACGTCAACCGCGCTGTCGGGCTGCAGCACCAGCAGGCTGCCGTCCTCCAGGTGGCGGGTCAGTTGCTGGCTGGCGGTGGTGCGCAGGTCGGCCAGGTCGAAGCGCTGGCTCATCCACGGCGAGCCAAGCAGGGCAGAGGCGGCGACCAGTGCGAGCAAGATCAGGGGCAGGGTGGTTTTCATCGGTGTGCGCATACAGGGACAGACTTGCAGCATAGTCACTCGGTTCCGGCGCTCCACCCGGCGAATGGCTTATGCTGCACACATCCGCCACGCAAGGAGCCATACAATGGCCTGGTCCGCCACCCAGTACTCGCTGTTCGAAGCCGAACGCACCCGCGCCGTGCGCGACCTGCTCGCTGCCGTACCGCCACGCCCGGTCCGCCATGCCACCGACCTGGGCTGCGGCCCGGGCAACTCTACCGAAGTGCTGTTGCAGCGCCACCCCGATGCGCAGGTGACCGCGTTGGACAGCGACGCCGACATGGTCGACAAGGCCAGGCAGCGGCCGCGCCTGAGCATTCCCCGGGTGCGTTGCGAGATCGCCGATATCGGCCAGTGGACGGCCCCCGAACCCCAGGACCTGATCCTCGCCAATGCCTCGCTGCAGTGGGTGCCCGACCACGCCAGCCTGTACCCGCACTTGGTACGCCAGCTCAGCGAGGGTGGCAGCCTGGCGGTGCAGACTCCGGACAACCTCGATGAACCCGCGCACCGGCAGTTGCGGGACATTGCCAGCCAAGGGCCGTGGGCTGACAAGTTCGCCGACTTCAGCTTGCCGCCACGGCACAGCGCGGCGTTCTATTACGACCTGCTCAGCCCGTTGTGTGCGCGGGTGGATGTGTGGCGCACCACCTATCATCACCCACTGCCCGGTGGCGCCGAGGCGGTGGTGGAGTGGTTCAAGGGGTCGGCGCTACGGCCGTATCTGGCGCGGCTGGACGAAGGGGAACAGGCGGATTTCCTGCAGCTGTACCTGCAGGCGATGCAGCGCGATTACCCGCCGGCCACTGACGGCAAGGTGCTGTTGCCGTTCCCGCGGTTATTCGTGGTGGCGACGCGTTAGGCGCCAGAGTACGTAGCCGTAGATGCCGAGGTTGAGCATCAGGACGATGGAGCCCAGCCACAGTTGGATCTGGGGGGTGAGGCCGGCGGGGTAGATGGTGGGCCAGATGTAGTGTTCGACGAAGCCGCCGGGGTAACCGGCGTCGCCGGCGGCGGCGCGCAGGCGGTTTTCCCACTCGGTGAGCGGGCATTCCAGGTGCAGGCCTTCCACGGCCAGGCCCCAGGCGAGGGCGGGGAGGTGGAGGATCAGGGCTTTGCGGCGCCAGAGCACCAGCAGGCCGCCGAGCAGGACCAGGAGGATGAAGCTGAGGTGAAACAGGACCAGGGCGTCGGCGGCCAGGCGGTAGAGCATGGGGTGGGGCTCGGGGTAGGGTTTTCAGCATAAATCAGATGTGTATCTGTGACACAGAAATAAATGATCGACGGTTCATAAATATTCGATTGTAAAAATCAGTTCAGCGTTAGCTGTGCCAGCCTGAAAATCCTGGCCTTCGTTTTTTATTCTAAAATAGGCGGCGGTCAATGGGATCTCAAAATTACCTCCCTTTGAGTCGTAATCGTTAAAAGTTTGTCGGGTGTTGTCGTCTATTAAAATGGGTCTGTTATCGGCGTCTTTAATCTGGACTCCCAAACCTTTAGCTGTGGAGTCGGAGCTCAATCGGATGACGCCGTTTTGATAATCATAAATCTGGCTGGCTTTCTTGAAGCGGTATTTGACTGTATTGATTCCTGAAGGGCAGTTATTCAGTTTTATGCTGAAGGGGACAGGTTTTGTAGTGCTTCCCTGTTCGTAGCCAAGTTCTCTGAGCGTGTAGTTGCCCATTTGGACAGTGGTATCCGGTGTTTCGCAGGATTGGGGGGAAATGGATGTTCCAGTGCCAATTATTTCCATCCTTAAAGGTGCGACGCTACCTTCGTGCAATATGCCAAGTACTCCCGGATTTATTTTGGAATTTTGAATGCTTCCGTTTTTTATCAAGCGCAAGCCGTGTGTTGTACCATTGAACCCCATACCCGCTGTGGGTGGTCGAGTCAGGCCTGGGAAGCCAGAAGGGCTAAAGGACGATACCCATTGCCAAGCAATTCCTGTATTTCCGATTGGGAAAATTTTACCATTGGCGGTAGTGGGTCCCACACTGTTTTTAATGCCCTCTACGAAAGAGGTGTCACACTTAAAGGAGCTGTAGACATTTTGCAGGGTTTTGATTGGGCTTTCATAAGGTATCGTGCCATCAGGTGCGTCGCGAGGTGCTGAGAGTGTCGATGGGATATTGAATTGTATGGCGCTTTGGCCGTGCCCAGGCAAAAACTGGCATTCCGCGAATGCATCCCATGACAAACAAAAAAGTGTCGCAATATAAAGAAAGTTGTATTTGTTCATTGGGTAGTGATTGTTTCCAGGGGTCTATTTTTATGAGTAGGTGTTTGACGGGCTTCCACCGAGGAATGCCGTATGGTCACCGCTGAAGAAGCCTGCTTTTCGCCAATCCAATGCCGTCCAGCAATGCGCTGCGGGATTTGTCATCTGATGGCAACTGCTCCAGCAGGCGATTCCAATACTCAATCGCCTCTTGATACCGCCGGGTTTCGAACGACTCGATACCCAGCAGACCCAGGCTGGTCACTTCCGTCGGGTCTGCTTTCAGCGCGTCATCCGTCAGATCCTGAGCCGTCTTAGACCACTTTTTACCGTCGGCAAAATAGCGGGCCTGCGCCCATAGCCCGAGCAGTTCCGGCCGCCGTCCGGCCAAGGCCGTGGTGCGCTCGAATACCTTCGCAGCTTCGGCAGGCCGCGCCTGGGCCATGTAGGCACGCCCGAGGAAATATAAACTTTCGACGGCATCTGGCTGGGCCGCCACGGCGCGTTCCAGCAGGTGAGTCATCTCGTCCATCGACCTCGGTCCCTGGGACAGCTCCCAGGCCAGTTGCACGTTGTCGCGGGCGCCGAAATGCAGGTACAGCCCCAGCCCTATCAACGGCACCAGCAGGCTTACCAACAACAGCAAGGGCTGGGCTTCCCGCTGACGCAAGACGGGAGCTAGCAGAGAGCCGAAGGCAACCAGTAGCAACAGGCTTGCAACGATCCAGAAACCCGTCATGGCTGGTGTTCATCCAGCAAGTGCTCAAGGCGTTCGCGCTCCTCGGGGCGAAGTGAGTCTGCAAGTCGTCTGCTGCCGCGTCGGACAATCGTTGCGATGATCACACCACCCCCGAGCAGCAGGCCGAAAGGGCCGAACCAGAGCAGCACCGTCCTCGCATTGAGGCCGGGTTTGTAACGGACGAACTCACCATAACGAGCCACCATGTAGTCGATGATCTGTTGGTTATTCTTGCCTTCGCCGAGCAGGCGAAATACTTCCTTGCGCAGGTCCGCGGCGATCGGCGCGTCGGAATCGGCGATGTCCTGGTTCTGGCACATGGGGCAACGCAGTGCCTTGGTCAGTTCGCGATAGCGGACCCGCTGTGCATCGTCCTTGAACTGGTAGGTATCGATGGCCGCGCTGACCATTCCCGCCAGGCCGAGCAGCGCGGCTACAAGCCAGCGTTTCATGCCGTCACTCCTTCATTCGATTCATGTATCCCGGCTTTCACCTTGACCCGGTAATGCCGGTCCAGCGCCGCCAGCAAGCCGCCCAGGCCAGTCAGCAGACCGCCCAGCCAGATCCAGCGGACATAGGGTTTGATATGCATCCGTACCGCCCAGGCGCCGTTGTCCAGCGGCTCGCCCAGGGCGACGTACAGGTCGCGAGTGAAGCCGGCATCGATGCCGGCCTCGGTCATCATCGACTGCTGCACGGTGTACAGGCGTTTTTCCGGGTGCAGCACGCTGATCTCGCGGCCGTTCTTCACCACCCGCACGGTGCCCTTGTCGGAGATGAAGTTCGGGCCCTCGAAGTGCTTGGCGCCTTCGAACAGGAAGTGGTAGCCGCCCAGCTCG
>NZ_VZZR01000044.1:0-13382 GCF_009650555.1 Pseudomonas sp. EMN2 | reverse complement strand
TTTACCCGCGAAGAAGCCCGCACGGATCAATACTGATACCACTTCAACTCCAGCATCACTTCGTTCTGCGCCGTGGCCAGATGACTGAACTGGCGCGAGGCGCTCAGCCGCACACCGAAGTTCTGGCTGATCTCCCACTGCTGGTTCAGGCTCACGCTGCGCCGCACCTCACCATTGGTGAAGTAATCGCCTTTGGCCTCCAGCGTCAGGTTGCCCAGCCCATTGCGCCACAACAGGCCGCCATTGAAGCCGGTCGCCGGTGAAACGAACTCGGCGAAGTCGTTGTGATGCTCCACCCGCAGCGTGCCCAGGGCGAAGCCCAGCAGGTCGTCGGTCAATTGCCAGGTGCCACCGGCACCGCCATTCACATGGCTGACCAGCACTTCGTCATCATGCTTGCCCGGCACCCGCTCCAGCCCGCCCGCCACCTGCCACGACCAGGGCTTGAGCAGCTCATTGCGCGGTGTCAGCGAACGGATGGTGGCCAGGTCCAGGCGCTGCACCTGCCAGTCGTTGCCTTCGTACTGGCGCAGCTTGAGCTGAAGGATCTCGATCTGTGCGCCGAGGGGGAAGCTGTACAGGTTGTCGTTGAGGTCGTGATAGGCCATGCGCAGGCCGTACTCGGCGTAGGCGCGGTCTTCACGGGTGCCGACGCCCAACTGCCAGGTGCGTGACTGGTGGCCATCCTCCGGCAGGCCGGGGCGTTCGATCTCCAGCGGCGGCGGTGGGTTACGGTTGATCGCGCGGAGCAGCTCGAAGCTGCGTGTGGCCTGGGCTGGATCGCGCTCCTGGCCGTTGGCGCGGTAGCGCTCCAGGCGGTAGGCGGCGTCCTGCACCAGGGCCTGGCGGTCGCGGGGCAGGGCGGTGAATTCGGGGCTTTGCAGTTGCCCGGTGTCGGCGCTCAGGGCCAGTACCTGTTGTTTCTCTGCCGAGTCCAGCGGCTCGGCCCGGGCCAGTAGCTCGCGTTCGCGCGACGGGCGATAGCGCACATCGGTGACCAGCCCGGACTGCTTGACCGCCTTGACCGTGTCGGTGGGGATGGCGGTCAGCGGGAACTGCGAGGTGAGGTCCAGGCTCGGGCGCGCCACCTGCAGCAGTTCGAGCAGGCGGTAGGAGCAGTTTTCGTCGAAGAAGAAATAGTCGAACTTGATCTGCTTGAGCTCCCACACATGCTCGACCATCCGTCCGGTTTCTTCCGGCGTAAGGTCCAGCTGGTACTCCCACAGGTCGCGGTTTTCCAGGCTGCGGTACTCGGACAGTTTTTCCTGGTAGGGCATGATCGCGAACAGCCCGGGGTAGCCGCCCATCAGGCCTTTCCAGGCGTAGAGGATGCTGTTGTCGCTGCCTTCGATATAGGCACCGAAGTTGATCGCGTAGCTGAGCAGCGTGGTGTCGTCGCGGCGGGTGTTGGACTGGTCGATGCGCAGCAAGGTGTGGCCGAACATCGACGACGGGCTGTTGAGGTAGGCCGCCGGGAAGATCAGCGTCGCGCTGTGCGGGTCGATCGACTGGTACCAGGTGGCGAACTCCTGGCAATCAGGCTTGGGCAGGTCGGTTAGGCCCAGTTGTTCGCGCAACCAGCGGGTGCGGGCCGGGAATACGCACTGCGGGTGCTTGTCGCCGAGGCTGGCCGGGGCATACAGCGCTTCGACCGTGGCCTTGAGCTCCTGGTCTGGGTGGTGCGCGCCGTCTTCTGCGAGAAAGAACCGCCTGTCGTCGACATAGCTGCGCCAGCCGCCGAGCTTGGCAGTTTCATAGTGGCCCAGGGCGATCCAGTAGGGCGTGGCGGCCAGCTGTCGCAGGCGGGCCGGGTCGGGCTGTGGTGCGGCGTGCAAGGGGGCGCTGACGATCAGCGCCAGGGTAGCGAGGCGTTTGAGCATGTCGGGCAACTACGTCTGAATGATGCCGAAGGTGGATCGCCAAGCCCGCCCCGCTGCCGGGGCGGGAGGCGTGGGGCTCATGCCTCGGTGGCGTATTTGGCCAGTTGCGGGTCGCTCTTGAGCACCGCCAGGGTGTTGCTGTGGACAGTTTCGGCAGTGACGTCGGCGCTGCTGAAGATCTGCTGGAAATGCTCGTGGGTGACGGCGGCGAAATGCGCGCGGTCTTCAGGCGCCACGCCGAGGACCACGGCGTAGGTGGTCAGGGCTTCGCCCTGGCCCTTGGCCATGTCTTCGGACAGTTCGTTCATCATGCCGTTCATGGCGAACCACGACTTGCCGCCATAGGTGAGGGAGGCCTTGGTCGAGCAACCGTTGGTGCCCGAGGTCATGCCGAAGGTTGCGTTGCCGGACGTGCCGTTGGTGGTGGAGGCCAGGAAGTGTGCCGGGGTGCCGCGCTGGCCCTCGAACAGCATGTTGCCCCAACCGCAGTTGGGACCTCCCGGCGCTTCGGCCATGGCGTTGATAGAGACAGCGGCGAACAGAGTACCCAGAAGAATCCGTTTCATAGCGTTGTTCTCATTCTCAAGTGACGTACCAATGGTCAGGGTTCTGGCAACGCGGTTGCCAGCACAGGAAGACTTGCCACCCCCCCGCGCAGCTAGGAGTTTAGGCACGATCCAAAGATTGCGTTGTTTATTGCGAAAAATGTCTTGCGTGATCGCCATTGTTGAGCTGCGACATAAAGTCCCGCAGAGCCTTGCAAGCGGCGCGCTGGCGGCGCCAGAATGCTTTCCATCCGCCCCGCCGAAGTAAGGAAACCCAATGCCCGATCCTGTCGCCTCGCGCCTGCGTCTCGCGCCCGAAGCCCTGACCCGGCGTTTCTCCGCTGAACAGTTTGCTTTCTCCAATACCGACGATCTGGAGCCATTTCGTGGTGTGCTGGGCCAGGAGCGTGCCGTCGAGGCCCTGCAGTTCGGCGTGGCAATGCCGCGCCCCGGTTACAACGTGTATGTGATGGGCGAGCCCGGCACCGGCCGTTTCTCGTTCGTGAAGCGCTACCTGAAGGCCGAAGGCAAGCGCCAGGCCACGCCGTCCGACTGGCTCTACGTCAACAATTTCGAGGACTCTCGCGAGCCGCGTGCGCTGGAGCTGCCCGCCGGCAGTGCTCATGCCTTCATCAGTGACATGAATGGCCTGATCGACAACCTGGTGGCGACCTTCCCGGCGGTGTTCGAGCATCCCTCCTACCAGCAGAAGAAAAGCGCCATCGACCGCGCCTTCAACCAGCGCTACGACCGTGCGCTGGACGTGATCGAACGCGCCTCGCTGGAAAAGGACGTGGCCCTGTACCGCGACAGCAGCAACGTCGCCTTCACCCCCATGGCCGACGGCAAGGCACTGGACGAGGCCGAGTTCGCCCAGCTGCCGGAAGAGTTGCGCGAGCGTTTCCATGAAGACATCGCCCTGCTCGAAGAGCGCCTGAACGAAGAGCTGGCCAGCCTGCCGCAGTGGAAGCGCGAGTCGAACAACCAGCTGCGCCAGCTCAACGAAGAAACCATCACCCTGGCACTGCAGCCGCTGCTGGCGCCGCTGTCGGAGAAGTACGCCGAAAACGCGGCTGTCTGCGCCTACTTGCAATCCATGCAGTTGAACCTGCTGCGCACCGTGGTCGAGCAACTGGTCGATGACAGCAAGACCGACGCCGTGGCGCGCAAGATGCTCGAAGAGCAATACGCGCCCAACCTGGTGGTGGGCCATTGCGGCAACGGCGGCGCACCGGTGGTGTTCGAGCCGCACCCGACCTACGACAACCTGTTCGGCCGCATCGAATACAGCACCGACCAGGGCGCCCTGTACACCTCCTACCGCCAGCTGCGGGCGGGGGCACTGCACCGCGCCAATGGCGGTTTCCTGATTCTTGAAGCCGACAAGATGCTCGGTGAGCCCTTCGTCTGGGATGCACTCAAGCGCGCCCTGCAGTCGCGCAAGCTGAAGATGGAGTCGCCGCTGGGCGAGCTGGGGCGTGTGGCCACGGTCAGCCTGACGCCGCAGATGATCCCGCTGGGGGTCAAGCTGGTGATCATCGGTTCGCGCCAGCTGTACTACGCGCTGCAGGACCACGATTCGGACTTCCAGGAGATGTTCCGGGTGCTGGTCGACTTCGACGAAGACCTGCCCATGGTCGACGAGAGCCTGGAGCAGTTCGCTCAGCTGTTGCGCACCCGCACCAATGAAGAAGGCATGGCGCCACTGACCAGCGACGCCGTGGCGCGTCTGGCCACCTACAGCGCGCGCCTGGCAGAAAACCAGTCGCGGCTGTCGGCACGTATCGGCGACCTGTTCCAGCTGGTCAGCGAGGCCGACTTCGTCCGCCAGCTGGCCAATGAAAGCATGACCGACGCCGGCCACATCGAACGTGCGCTCAAGGCCAAGGCCACGCGTACCGGGCGGGTGTCGCAGCGGGTGCTCGACGACATGCTCGCCGGGATCATCCTGATCGACACCGAAGGCGCGGCGATCGGCAAGTGCAACGGCCTGACCGTGCTGGAGGTGGGTGATTCGGCGTTCGGCATGCCGGCGCGTATTTCGGCCACCGTGTACCCGGGTGGCAGCGGCATCGTCGACATCGAGCGCGAGGTCAACCTGGGCCAGCCGATCCACTCCAAGGGGGTGATGATCCTCACTGGTTACCTGGGCAGCCGCTATGCCCAGGAGTTCCCCCTGGCGATTTCGGCGAGCATCGCCCTGGAGCAGTCCTACGGTTATGTCGACGGTGACAGCGCCTCGCTGGGCGAGGCCTGCACACTGATTTCGGCACTGTCGCGCACGCCGCTCAAGCAGTGCTTCGCCATCACAGGTTCCATCAACCAGTTTGGCGAAGTGCAGGCGGTGGGTGGGGTCAACGAGAAGATCGAAGGCTTCTTCCGCCTTTGCGAAGCCCGCGGCCTGACCGGCGAACAGGGGGTGATCATTCCCAAGGCCAACGTCGCCACGCTGATGCTCGACGAGCGTGTATTGCAGGCGGTCGAGGCCGGGCAATTCCACGTCTACGCCGTCAGTCAGGCCGACGAAGCGCTGAGCTTGCTGGTGGGTGAGGAGGCCGGTGCACTGGATGACAAGGGTGAATTCGCCGAAGGCAGCGTCAATGCCCGGGTGGTCGAGCGCCTACGGGTGATTTCCGAAATGATCAGCGAGGAAGAGATCAAGGAAGCCGAGAAGGAGCGGCTCGAGGAAGTCGTCGCCCAGGCCAACCCGGCCTGAGTCAATAATCCGGCGCTGGCGGCGAAGTGCTACCGTTCAGCGCCGGTTTTCTAACTTTTCCGTAGGTCGGCTACAGTGGAACTTAAGGACGTCTACAGGGTTCAGGATGGAAACAGCCCGTTGCTCTCGGGCTGAACAGGGCTCCACAGAGGGGACGCCGCCATGCGCAACCTCAGCCTTACCCGCCAGTGCCTGGGCCTGGTGACTCGCATCGAATGCAGTATTCGCCCACTGGCCGGTGACAACGGCATGTGGACCTTGCTGTTCGCCGCCGGCATGGCCGGCGAACAACCCTCGGCGATCAAGGCCCAGGGGCCGTTCCATGGCCCTATGGTGGCCGAGTCGGTGATGAATGCCATCGTCGACAGCCTTACCCTTCATGGTTACCAGGTCGCTGAAGACCCGCAGATCTGGTGCCTGCACCTGCAGGCGCAGCTGCGCAAGATCAACGGCGAGCGGTGCCGCAATCTCGGGGACTATCAGTTCCATCCGGAAACTTGAGTTACTGCGTGGGAGCGGCGCACCGCCGCTCCCACGTCCGCGTCGGCTCTTAACGCCTGCGGCAAGCCGCCGCAGGCTTTTGCTGTCACCGGTGGCTGGCTATACTCGCGCACGCTTTTCCAGTCACCTTATGAGTCCCCACTGTCCATGGAACGTATCCTCGAAAACGCGATGTATGCCTCGCGCTGGCTGCTCGCACCGATCTACTTCGGCCTCTCGCTGGGCCTGCTGGCACTGGCCCTGAAGTTCTTCCAGGAAATCATCCATGTCCTGCCCAACGTCTTTTCCCTCGCCGAGGCCGACCTGATCCTGGTGATCCTGTCGCTGATCGACATGTCGCTGGTTGGCGGCCTGTTGGTGATGGTGATGATCTCCGGCTACGAGAACTTCGTCTCGCAACTGGACATCGACGATAGCAAGGAGAAACTCAACTGGCTCGGCAAGATGGACTCTTCGTCGTTGAAGATGAAAGTGGCCGCGTCCATCGTCGCCATTTCTTCGATCCACTTGCTGCGGGTGTTCATGGATGCGCAGAACATCTCCACCGAATACCTGATGTGGTACGTGATCATCCACATGACCTTTGTCGTCTCGGCGTTCGTCATGGGCTACCTGGATCGCTTGACCAAACACTGATGCCTGTTCGCGGGTAAACCCGCTCCCACAGGATCTGCGCATAACCTGTGGGAGCGGGTTTACCCGCGAAAAGGACGATGCGGTACAACTGACGAACGGCGCCTTGTCTAAAACCGGGTTCTGTACAAAAAATGAGCACTCAAGCGTGGTTCCCGCAGCGAGGTGCACCTATGAACCTGCAGCAGCTCAACGCCGAGGCCAGGGCTGGCCATGTCGACGAACTCAACCTGATCGCCATCGAAGGCGGTGATTATCTGCTTGAAGCCCGGGTCAAGGGCCGTGCCCACCCCCTGTCCAGCCCCAGTGGCGAGCGCTTGCGCGTGCATTCGGTGGAGGATGCGCGGGGGTTGCTCAAGGCCATCCCGATGGTCTCGATGAACCTGATGCACTGGTCCGTGCAGGACGAGATGTGCGGCATGGGCACCCACCCGGAAGAAGACCTCAAAGTCCCGATTTCCCAGCGTTCGGCCTGGTAGCTGCTCCGCGCGGCACCAGTGTGCTAGGCTGCTCGCCCTTTTCATCAGGGCGCAGATGCAGTGCGCCCTCAAGCGGAGCAAGCCCATGTCCGAACTCAACCTGTCCACCGACGAAACCCGCGTCAGCTACGGCATTGGCCGCCAGCTGGGTGGCCAGCTGCGTGACAACCCGCCACCAGGCGTCAACCTGGACGCCATCGTTGCCGGCCTGACCGACGCCTTCAATGGCGCCGAAAGCCGTGTCAGCGAAGCCGACCTGTCGGCTGCCTTCAAGGTGATCCGTGAGGTGATGCAAGCCGAAGCTGCTGCCAAGGCCGAAGCCGCCGCTGCAGTGGGCAAGGAATTCCTGGCCGACAACGCCAAGCGTGAAGGTATCGTCACCCTGGCTTCGGGCCTGCAGTACGAAGTACTGACCGCTGGTGAAGGCGCCAAGCCGACTCGCGAAGACAACGTTCGCACCCACTACCACGGCACCCTGGTCGACGGCACCGTGTTCGACAGCTCCTACGAGCGCGGCCAGCCGGCCGAGTTCCCGGTTGGCGGCGTGATCGCTGGCTGGACCGAAGCCCTGCAGCTGATGAACGCCGGCAGCAAATGGCGCCTGTACGTGCCAAGCGAACTGGCTTACGGCGCCCAAGGCGTCGGCAGCATCCCGCCGCACAGCGTACTGGTGTTCGACGTCGAGCTGCTCGACGTTCTGTAAGGCCTGAGCCTTGAACAATCGCGGGGCAAGCCCGCTCCCACGCAATCTCCGTGGGAGCGGCGGTGCGCCGATGCGACTTGCCCCGCGATCTCTCTCAGTTCCAATCCGTTCCCCCAGGGCGCAATGCCCGTGCATAGCAGAACAGAAACAGGTTCCTCACCAGCTCTTTCAGTACCCCCGGTTCACTCGAATTCAACCCGGTCATGTCCAGGTCGCCCTGGTCACGCAGCTCGTCGAGTGCGTCTTCCTCGAGCACGGCGCACACTTCGCCCGTCTCGCGATGCAGGATGCGTAAGTAGGGGTGGGGGCGTTCCAGCCAGGCGTCGATCAGATAAGTCATGGCTATTCTCCTTGGATAGCGGTTCCAATGAGAATAATTCTTATTATCAAAATAGCAAGTAACAATTGGCAGAAATGTTGTGAAGGGTGCAGGCGATCCTGTTGCAGGATCTGTCGGGGCCACCCGGAGGCAGCCCCGAAAGGGAGGTCAGACCTTGCGTACGAACTCGGACTTCAGCTTCATCGCGCCGATGCCATCGATCTTGCAGTCGATGTCGTGGTCGCCGTCGCACAGGCGGATGTTCTTGACCTTGGTGCCGACCTTGACCACCAGCGAGGAGCCCTTGACCTTGAGGTCCTTGATCACGGTGACGGTGTCGCCGTCCTGCAGCACGTTGCCCACCGAATCCTTCTTCACCACATCGTCGCTGGCTTCGGCTTCGCCGCTGGCCGACCACTCATGGGCGCACTCGGGGCAGATCAGTTGCGCGCCATCTTCGTAGGTGTATTCGGAGTTGCATTTTGGGCAGGGTGGCAGAGTGCTCACAGGCGTTCCTTAAGGTACAGACGGGTAAAGGCGCACATTGTATAGGGTTTAGTTTTTTCCTGCACAAATGCATCGCGGGGCAAGCCCGCTCCCACGCCATGCTATGTGCTGGCGTGGGAGCGGGCTTGCCCCGCGATTGAAGGTGATGCGATGAATCAGTGCGTGCGCGCTACGGCAAACTCGCTCAACTCGATCAGCGCATCCCGGTATTCACTGGCCGGCAGCACTTCCAGGCAGGCAATGGCACGGGCCACGTAGTCACGGGCCATCTGGGCGGTGTAGGCCAGGGCGCCCGAAGCCTCGACGGCAATGCGGATCTGCTCCAGGTCTTCGATGCCACCTTTCTGGATCGCCTTGCGCACCAGGGCAGCCTGCTCGGGCGTACCTTCGCGCATGGTGTAGATCAGCGGCAGGGTCGGCTTGCCCTCGGCCAGGTCGTCGCCGACGTTCTTGCCCAGGGTTTCCGAGTCGCCCTTGTAGTCCAGCAGGTCGTCGACCAGCTGGAAGGCCACGCCCAGGTGGTCGCCGAAGGTACGCAGGGCTTCACGCTGTTCGTCGGTGGCCTGGGCGAGCGCGGCGGCGCTGTGGGTCGAGGCCTCGAACAGCATCGCGGTCTTGCCGCGGATGACGTCCATGTACACCTCTTCGGTGGTGCTGGCATCGCGCACCCGCGACAGTTGCAGCACTTCGCCTTCGGCGATCACCCGCGTGGCCTTGGAGAGGATCTGCATGACCGGCATCGAGCCCAGTTCGACCATCATTTCGAACGAGCGCGAATAAAGGAAGTCGCCCACCAGAACGCTCGGCGCGTTGCCCCACAGGGCATTGGCGGTGGAGCGGCCACGGCGCATGCCGGACATGTCGACCACGTCGTCATGCAGCAGGGTGGCGGTGTGCAGGAACTCGATGGTGGCGGCCAGCAGGCGCAGGTCGTCGCCTTCGCGACCCAGGGCCTTGCCGCACAGCAGCACCAGCAGCGGGCGCAGGCGCTTGCCGCCGGCGGAAGTGATATAGTCGCCGATCTTCGATACCAGCGGCACGCGCGAGGTCAGCTGCTTCTTGATGATCTCGTCGACGGCGCTGAAATCGTCAGCTACCGCGCGGTAGAAGGATTGGGGTTGCATCGGCTGCTCCATTGAGGTTGCGCGGCATGCTAGGTCGCGGGTATCGGTGTGTCAAGGCGCGCTGCCCGTGGGCCCTGGCCAGTACTTGCAAGCATTTCCGGGGTTGCGTACAATCGCGCACCCTAACTTCCTGGGCAGCACCTGCCTTACGCAATTGCACCGGGCCGTTCCAGCCCTATGCAGCCATGCCAGCCAATACTCATCATATAAAGCGCTGGGTGAGCAGGATTATCGGAGAAATACCATGTCTTACGCAGTAATCGTTACCGGCGGCAAGCAGTACAAAGTCGCTGAAGGTGAATTCCTCAAGATCGAAAAACTGGAAGTCGCCACTGGCGAATCCGTGACCTTCGATCGCGTTCTGCTGGTCGCCAACGGTGAAGAAGTCACCATCGGTGCTCCAGTTGTCGCTGGTGCCAAGGTTGTGGCCGAAGTGATTTCGCAAGGCCGTCACGACAAGGTTCGTATCATCAAGTTCCGTCGTCGTAAGCACCACATGAAGCGCATGGGCCACCGCCAGTGGTTCACCGAGATCAAAATCACCGGCATCCAGGCTTAATCCCCTAGATCCCCTGAATTTATTTGGAGAATTGAACCATGGCTCACAAGAAGGCTGGTGGTAGTACCCGTAACGGTCGCGACTCAGAATCGAAACGCCTTGGCGTGAAGATGTATGGCAGCCAGGTCGTCAAGGCCGGCAACATCATCGTCCGTCAGCGCGGCACCCAGTTCCACGCCGGCTACGGCGTTGGCATGGGCAAGGATCACACCCTGTTCGCCAAGATCGAAGGCGTGATCAAGTTCGAGAAGAAAGGCGAGTTCAACCGCCGTTACGTGAGCATCGTCGCCGCTTAATCGCGACGTCGCTCCAGAAGCCCCGTCATGCGACGGGGCTTTTTCGTTTGTGTTGAGCCTCTTGCAAAGCTGTTTGTTTGGGCTGCTGGCGTTGGTTTCTGGTCGTACGGGGCCGCCGCGCTCATTTTTGCAAGAGCCTCAGGTTTTCTGGTTTTCGACTCGTCATTCGACGAGAGGCGGTTTTGAATGAAGTTTGTTGACGAAGTATCGATCCGGGTAAAAGCCGGTGACGGCGGTAACGGTTGCATGAGCTTCCGCCGCGAGAAATTCATCGAGAACGGCGGCCCCAACGGCGGTGACGGTGGCGACGGCGGCTCGGTGTACATGGTGGCCGACGAGAACCTCAACACCCTCGTCGATTATCGCTACACCCGTCATCACGAAGCCCAGCGCGGCTCCAACGGCGGCAGCACCGACTGCACCGGCAAGAAAGGCGACGACCTGTTCCTGCGCGTACCGGTCGGCACCACCGTGATCGACGCCTCCACCCAGGAAGTCATCGGTGACCTGATCACCCCGGGCCAGAAACTGATGGTCGCCCAGGGCGGCTGGCACGGCCTGGGCAACACCCGCTTCAAGTCCAGCACCAACCGTGCGCCACGCCAGACCACTCCAGGCAAGCCGGGTGATCAGCGCGACCTGAAGATGGAAATGAAAGTCCTGGCTGACGTCGGTCTTCTGGGCCTGCCGAACGCCGGCAAGAGCACCTTCATCCGCTCGGTATCGGCCGCCAAGCCGAAAGTCGCCGACTACCCGTTCACCACCCTGGTGCCGAACCTGGGCGTGGTCAGCGTCGACCGCTGGAAGAGCTTCGTCATCGCCGACATTCCCGGCCTGATCGAAGGCGCCTCCGACGGTGCCGGCCTGGGTATCCGCTTCCTCAAGCACCTGGCCCGTACCCGCGTGCTGCTGCACCTGGTCGACATGGCGCCGCTGGACGAAAGCAGCCCGGCCGATGCCGCCGAAGTGATCGTCAACGAGCTGACCCGTTTCAGCCCGTCGCTGGCCGAGCGTGAGCGCTGGCTGGTGCTGAACAAGGCCGACATGGTCATGGACGACGAGCGCGACGAGCGGGTCAAGGAAGTGGTCGAGCGCCTGCAGTGGGAAGGCCCGGTCTACGTGATCTCGGCGATCTCCAAGCAAGGCACCGAGAAACTCAGCCACGACCTGATGCGCTACCTCGAAGACCGCGCCGACCGCCTGGCCAACGACCCGGCCTACGCCGAAGAGCTGGCCGATCTCGACCAGCGCATCGAAGACGAAGCCCGTGCCCAGCTGCAGGCCCTGGACGACGCGCGTACCCTGCGCCGTACCGGCGTCAAGAGCGTGCACGACATCGGCGACGATGACGGCTGGGATGATGATTTCGAGGACGACGAAGACGGCCCGGAAATCATTTACGTGCGCGACTGATCGGTTGCAGTACACTGAACGCCGCTCTCTGGAGCGGCGTTTTTGTATCTCAGGTATCTACAGATTCGACATAGGTTGGAAGAGAAGATGCGAAGCAAGGTGACTGGCGCCAAGCGCTGGGTCGTGAAGATCGGCAGCGCGCTGCTGACTGCCGATGGCAAGGGCCTGGACCGTGGCGCCATGGCGGTGTGGGTCGAGCAGATGGTGGCCCTGCGTGAAGCGGGCGTGGAACTGGTGCTGGTCTCTTCCGGGGCCGTGGCCGCCGGCATGAGCCAGTTGGGCTGGACCACCCGACCGAGCGCGATGAACGAGCTGCAGGCCGCTGCCGCGCTCGGCCAGATGCGCCTGGTGCAGGCCTGGGAATCGAGCTTCGGCGAGCACGGCAAGCACACCGCACAGATCCTGCTGACCCATGACGACCTGTCCGACCGCAAGCGTTACCTGAACGCGCGCAGCACCCTGCGCACCCTGGTCGACCTGGGCGTGGTGCCGGTGATCAACGAGAACGACACCGTGGTCACCGACGAGATCCGCTTCGGCGACAACGACACCCTGGCCGCGCTGGTGGCCAACCTGGTCGAGGCCGACCTGCTGGTGATCCTCACTGACCGCGACGGCATGTTCGACGCCGACCCGCGCAACAACCCCGAAGCCCAGCTTATTTATGAAGCCCGTGCCGACGACCCTTCGCTCGACGCCGTGGCCGGCGGTACCGGTGGCGCCCTCGGCCGTGGCGGCATGCAGACCAAACTGCGCGCCGCGCGCCTGGCTGCCCGTTCCGGTGCGCACACCATCATCATCGGTGGCCGTATCGAGCGCGTGCTGGACCGCCTGAAGGCCGGCGAGCGCCTGGGTACCCTGCTGTCGCCCGAGCGCGGCATGCTTGCCGCGCGCAAGCAGTGGCTGGCTGGCCACTTGCAGACCCGTGGCACCCTGGTGCTGGATGACGGTGCCGTGCAGGCCCTGCGCCAAGCCAACAAGAGCCTGCTGCCGGTCGGCGTGAAGACCGTGCAGGGCAGCTTCCGCCGCGGCGAGATGGTGGTCTGCGTCGGCCCGGATGGCCTGGAAGTGGCCCGTGGCCTGGCCAACTACAGCGCGCTGGAAGCGCAGAAGATCATCGGCCAGCCGTCCGATGCCATCGAAAGTGTGCTGGGCTACAGCGCCGAGCCTGAGCTGGTACACCGCGACAACCTGGTCCTGGTCTGAGGAAGTGAACGTGCTGAAAAGGATGATTGCCGTGGCAGCCCTGGCGCTGCCGATGCTGGCCGGGGCCGAGGAGATCGGCCAGGTGTCCACCGTGTTCAAGTTCGTCGGGCCCAACGACCGTATCGTCGTCGAAGCCTTCGACGACCCCAAGGTAGACGGCGTGACCTGCTACCTGTCGCGGGCCAAGACCGGCGGCCTGAAAGGTGGCCTGGGGCTGGCCGAGGACCGTGCCGAAGCGTCGATCGCCTGCCGTCAGGTTGGGCCGATCCACTTCAAGGGTGACTTGAAAGACGGTGAGGAGGTGTTCAAGGAGCGCACCTCGCTGGTGTTCAAGACCATGCAGGTGGTGCGTTTTCTCGACAAGAAGCGCAACACGCTGGTGTACCTGGTGTACAGCGACCGCCTGATCGAAGGCAGCCCGCAGAATGCGGTGACGGCGATTCCGATCCTGCCTTGGGCACAGCAATAACCTGCTAGAAACGATCGCGGGGCAAGTCGCAT